>JAXJRQ010000094.1:0-27106 GCA_036310525.1 Clostridia bacterium | reverse complement strand
TGTCTATATTTATATCATCAGCTATGACATCGCCTTCTGTATAAATGCGGAAGCTTTCAAGACCTCCTGGAACTTTATCAGGATATTTTTGTTCAGAGTCTCCGACAGCGTTCATTATAACTGACTGTGACACTGCACTCACCTTAATATTGTCAACTGCTGCAGTAAATTTATTTTCAGGTGCAGAGGTTGTGAAAAAGCGGTACATGCCCATGGTTTTTGTTTCGTCCAATGCATTGTTTTCAAGCTTTGTTGAATTTCCATTTGCATCGGTTACGGTGACATTAAAATATGACTTTGTTATTGTAATAGCTATGTGATACCATTCATTTTCATTATAAGGCAGCGTTTGCGAACCACTGACAAATCCTGTTTGTGAAACGCTAAACAACTGCGGAATAACACCATCACTGTAACGTATTGCAAAAGTCATACCGGCTGCATTTTTCTGAGGTCTCTGCAGAACATTCACATCAAATTCATACTTCTGGTTTGCATATTCTGAATTAATCCTGTGCTGTATAAATGTATACTGATTTGAATTGAAGTTTGTTGTATCGCAATTCTCATCCATACCCATCAACATACTGTTTCCATATTCTTCATCAATGCTTCCTGTTGTTACAAAACCTCTTTGACGAGTTATCTGAATTCCTGAAGTGAAATAACTTCCTTCCTCTTCAAAATCCTTTTCGCTGAATATCCCAGTTGTGATTTCCTTTGACTTTAGTACATATACACTTGCTTCAGCTACTCTTCCGTAAATATCATATGTCTTTATTGTCATAGCAGTCGTGCCAAGTGATACGGTACTCAAATCAAATTCATATGAAGCATCGGTTGTCGTTACGGATATTTCTCCGTTTACATATATTTCGGTTTTTTCAATGCCCAAATCATCGCTTACAGAAACTGACAACATGCCTTCGTTGCCTTCAAAGAGATTAAGTGTGTCGCCATCGGAACATCTGCCAAGATTAATTTCGGGTATTTCATTTGCAATGAAATTAAAAGTTATCTCTTTATAGTCGCTCATTTGATAAGTATTATCAAGAACAACAAATTTTAGTATATATTCTCCTGCTGTTTCAGGTGAAAAGCTATAAGTAAAGTTTTCACGCTCAACCTTATCCTCATACACTCCATTAGCATAAATCTCTGCCCAATCCCACGAGCTTCCGCTAAGTGAAACATCAATCAAAGCACTCTGACCTATATATAGTTCTGTATCATTACATTCAATATCAATTGCAGGTACTTCAAAATCGTCGCCAAGAACCGTAAAGGTAATTGTATTTGCATTGGCATAGCTTACTCCATATACATCCTTGATTTCGGGAATTGTGAGTGTCACAGAATCACCCGATGCAAACGGTACTTCAGGAGTCAGTATTATTCCGCCATCTGTTTTTGCAATGTTTATCTGTACAGGCGTGGAATTAACTATAAGTGTATAATTTGAAGCATTGTATATTTCCTCTGCACCTGTTCCTCTAAAGCCGATTTTTATACCATCTGCTAAAACTGATTCTTTGCAATAAGTTCCTATCTCAACTCCATTCGCACTGACTTTATCAAACACGAATCTTCCCGTCTGCGAAGCATTAAATCCGCTTATGGACAGATTTGCACTCGTATTTACCTTAACTGATGCATTTCTGAACGTTACATTCAATGTGTTGTTTTCGGTATGGAGTTCTTTTATTGCAGTGTTTTCATAAAAAGTAAATACACTGTCATTAATTTTTATCAATGCATTCCCCGTATAAGTATTGAACATCACTTCAACATTTATAGCTTCATTCTCTGTAACATTTACTGTTTGTTCACTGCTTCCCATAATTTTCATTACGGAGTCCGAAATGCTTATAATTTCCGCACTTGCCGAATTGGCATTTTTAACTGAAACAGTTCCCGTCTGTTTTGATGTTGCAAAGCCTTCTGCAGTCAGCAAAAACTTTAAAGTTACATCATTGTCAGACGGCAAAACAGCAATCGCTGTTGTCGCTTCCGCAGATGCATTGTATTTACTTGAAGCAGTAGTGTTAAGAACAACGTCCTTCTCATCATCAGATATGCTGACACTTCCTCTTGATGATGTAGTTTGCCACATACCGCTCTGCACGCTCATAGTTTCCTCAATATATGACTCCGACATCGGAGCCTCTTTGGCATCTGCGGCATATACTGCCGCAGATGTAAGAGAAAAACTCATTGCAAGGAAACAAGCTGTAAATTTATTTAGTTTTTTCATTGCTTCCCCTACTTTCTTCTGATAACTCTTAATTCAAGAATATTGTTAACGTCACCTGCTGAATTCATATGTCCGACAAATCTTACATATCTTGCAGTTTCTGTCGGGAAGGTATAGAACTCATAATCCTCCGTTTTACCGCTTGATGTATATTCACCAACGGTTCTGAAGTTTTCTCCGTCATCGGATACCTGAATATCAAAGTAATATTCACGTTCATTACCTTTCCATACACCCAGCGCCAGACCATCAACCTGAGTAGGCTCACCAAGGTCAAAGGTTGCTGTTGCATTATCGTAATACATACTGAGTCGTGACGAGAAGTTGTTATCAAACATATTTTCCTTACAGTTTGCAGGTTCAGGCTCTGAGCTTACCCAGTAATCCTTGATTTCTACATCATTATACAGGACATTTTTAACTGCTTCACCAAACTCTGAATATTTGATTATTGCATATCCGCTTCTTGAACCGTCTTCATTTGATAGCTTCACAAGCATCGGCACATCAACTTCTTTAACTACTTCGCCCATTTCAACATTGAGACGACTATCACGTGCCTTGATTTCAAAATCCGGATATGTGCCACCAATAACAGGAATTATTGCATCGCTGTCAAGCTTTCTTCCATCCGCATAAATATCTATGCTGTAATCATATCCATTAGCATTGACATCCGTATTTATTCCGGGAGCTTTCCACTCGCTTATTGGAGTAGTGTCAATTTCTCTTGCATAATCGTAAAGCTCAACGGTCAGATTAATATCACCCTTACCTACGAATTTAATTCTTATCTGATTTATATTAGTACTTTTTTGCTTATCTTTTTCAAGTGCGGGACTTTCCGGAAGCGGTCTTGCTTTGCTAACAGAAAATTCCGTTTTAAAGCCCTCTGCTTCGTAATCAGCATGAAGAATAAGGTTTTTACCGTTCTTTGATAAAAGCATGGTGTGCTCATCAAGCTGGAACACTTCAGCTTCTGTATGCATATGCCAGTATCCTGTCACCGTTTTAGAAAAACTCATTTCATCTCTGATACGTAATGATTCGTAGTTATCACCTATATAGAAGCCTCGATCCATCTTCTCGGTTCCATGATGTGCATAAACTTCCTTCATGTCATAAACAGCATATGCACCGCCTTCTCCTTCTTCCCACTTAGTAACAGGAACGAAAGAGTCTTCTCTTTGTGAAATTTCATATGCGTTATTGATTGTGATTGTATTATGTGCCTCGCTTCGTCCGCCAAATCTGGTCCAGATATTACCTACATTATAATCACCCTGACCAAATTCATAAATCCATGGAATATCATCCTTTATGAACATGAAATCACCCATGTCATAATGACGGTGGTAAACAAGTGTCGGACCGCCCGCTGCACAGAAGAATGTTGCATTTTTATCAAGCCAGTTTTCATGAACAGAGAAAATTTCTCCGCCTTCATAATATTCTACCTTCTTAAAATCATTAAGAACCGATTCATCGGGCATCGGTTCATAATATATAACGTCAAAATAATTATAACTGTTATTACTGTTTGAAGGAGTTGTATATTTAGCGCTGTAAATATTAGGAACATTCATCTGACGCCACAAAGAAAGTACAGGGTCGTCATATACATTAGCATAGAACTGATATGATCCGTCTATACCACCCAAAGCTCCTCTTTTGGTGTCATCAGAAAATGTAAATGCACCGCTCAAAGATGAATAGGACATCATTGCATGCAAGCTTTCATGCATACCGGGATATTCAAGCATTTTATATGTTGTGCCAAGACACGAAAGCATACTTCCGAATGCACGGGCTCTTTGTCCGTTCAAAGTCTGCTGATACGACTTTCCTTCAAGCCATACTCCGCCCGGATAATATCCCATGTTTTCGTATTCCCATGAACGGAGTGCTTTTTCAAGAGTATCAAAGCTCTTTTCGGGATAAAGGTCAGCAATTGCAAGACATGCCATAGCAAGACCGCCCTGCGTGTAGCTTATATAATTTGACTTCCATGTAACAAACCAACCCGCTGTCTGGAAATCATTATAACCGCCGCCTCCTCCTGATGCAGGCAGCTGTGCATAATATGTCTTATTTACAGTTGCCACACCTTTATCATGTATAAACTTTGCTGTTTTCGCTCTTTGCTCTTCAGTCATCACATCATAGCACCAGTCGTATATTACTGATATACCTCTTAGCCATGTTCCTACGTCAATAATATGATTCGGATTAAGGTCCGGGAATGTGTCAACCACAACCATCAGTTGCTCAATGGCTCTGTCTGCATATTTTCTGTCCCCCGTCACAACATAAGCAATAGCAAGGTCTTCAAACTCATTAAAACGGAACGCAAGGCTTAATGTACGCATATTTTCACTTGTTCCCATCACCTGTGCTTCACTCTTGTTGGTAGATGAACCATAGTGAATCAGAGGAAGTGACATTACATATGAATCAGCCCTGTCAACAATATTATCAACTATATTCTTAAAATATTCATCAGTTGCATATTGATTTCTGAGTCTTGTGACATCATCACTGTTTATCAAAAGTCTCGGATGTGAAGGATTTTCACCAAGTGTAGCATAAAAATCCTCTTTGATTTCATCAGCATCAGGACGATCATAGAAAATAAAATTACTGATTTCCTGAATATCTGAAAATCTCATTGTTTTTGATGTAAGGCTACCTGCATTATAGAATATTTCATCAAACCACGGCATATCCTTATCTGTTGTTTCAACAAGCTCTTTTTCGTCCGTTCCTGCTATTACCATGCAACCATAACCCGAATGCTTTGCAGCATATCCGAGTGCGATTGAAAGCGATTTTGCAGGATATAGCAGTGTCCCGTTATTATTTTTAGGAACAGCTGCATTATAAACTTTCATTCCGTCAATATATTTCTGCTGTGTTTCGTCGTATTTTATATTTACATCATACGCTTTATTGAAATCAGCAGGTGAAACATAAAGCTCATTATTTTCATATACAGCTTCAGCTTCAAATGGGATTTTTTCGCTGTTTTTATAAATCAACTGACCGTCACCATGGAATACCGTTTTATCCTTAAGATATTCTATGATTGTATTATTATCAGCAAACTGCGAAGAGTTCACTATAACAGGAATTGTTTTTCCGTTTTCGTCTGTACCTCTTTCATACGGAACAGCCATACCTCGAAATTCCATGTTTTCTATTATCCATGAGCCTTTACCCTTATCAAGTGTCACTCTGAATAATGTAAGAACATTTATACTTTCGGGGAATTTACAGTCTTTACCTATAAGCTCGCCGTCAAGATATACATCATATACATGACGCACCACATCAACATAACATTCAACGTGATAGTATCTGTTTGTTTCAAACGTTTGTGAAAGCTTATTGTTGTAGTGGTCATATAATGCACCCTGCTTCATCTGAAGCTTAAACTCATCATTCTTACCCGATGTGACATCTCTTAAAAGAAGCACAGCACCGCCAACGCTCTGATCTGTTATCATAATATCGGTAGACATCATATAACTTTTATACTTCTTATAAGGATCAGGCAAATATTCGCCTCGCTTGTTAATGTTTACACTGAAATACACATCATTATAGCTTGTATCTTCTGTTGTTTTTGTAAGAATAATTCTGTCATCCTTCTCAGGATTCTTCCAGTTCTGCAAAGCCTCAGCATAATAGCTGTTTCCCGTCTTTGCCGCAAATGAGGTATTGGGATATATTAATTTGGTATTTCCTATACAATTTGAATGGAAATATGTAAAGTCCGAACCATCTTGTTCAATATAAAGCGAAGATTTACTCTTATCACTGTAATTATTGTCAACTATACTCACATCCGGCTTCTTTGCCGAATAAACAGCAAAATTATCAAGCATAAATTCCACATTGGTTGATTTTTGTGTTAGCTTTACACTTGTATAGGCGCCATTATAACCGCCCATCTTCCACTGTGCAATTTTGTCTTTACCTTCTGAATAAAGTGTGATTCTTCCATATCTGTTGTCAATAACTGCATCAATACGCACTGTTCTTTTTGAGCGCAAAATCTGAGTTTTCTTCTTATCGCTCATTTCAACAGCACCGTCTTTTATGTCAAGTATGTTATACTGCGCAGTACCATTTTTCATGGTTATATTAAGCGACGGCAACATATCGTATGATCTTATATACGCCGATATTACGAGATAATTTTCTTCTATCGCACTTTCAAAAGTCTTCTCAATACTTGCCGCACCGTTTGCACCAAATTTCAGCCCCTTATTGTTTGTGCCGTTTTCTTCAATCACAAGTCCGTCTGTGTCTGTAAGAGTATATCCGTCTATAGTACGTGCATTTGTTGCGTAAGTACCGAAGCCTTCATTCAGGTATACAGTCGGCTCAGCCGCCAGTGCTGTTATTGCAGTAGCAAGCGCAATCACCGCTGATGTAAAAATTCCAATAAATTTATTTCGTTTCATATGCGCTCCTCCTTACTTCAGATTATGGTTATCATATAATACAACAAAGTTTGGTGCTTCATAGCTTGTACGTATGAAAATATATTCACAATTATCCTTTGCCGCCTTGTAGGATTTGATTTCATCCCTTGTTATAGGACGCAGTGTTTTTGTTTCACAGTCAAATCTTACGATGTTTGTGGTATTAACCGACACAGGTCTTAATGCATACTGCGAGAAATTATATTCGCCGAATTCATCTTTTTCAGGGCTTAACTGAACAAAATTATCAGCTACGGAATATACTATTCCCGACCAGAAATTAGGATTTGAATGTGTAGCCATAATATTGCTGCTTGCCACCGTACTTGAAAGTTCAAATTTATTATAATCGAAGTCTACACGTACATTTTTAATATTATTATCCGAATCCACCTTAAGCCTTACAATATCTCCGCTTACAAGCTCACTGCCTGAATCCTTTGTAACATTCACATCATCGGGAAGATAAAGTGTATGATACTGACCGCCTCTCCAGCAGGTAAGTATCTTGACAATTTCATCGTCAGCATTCATTCCAAGCTTGATTTTTTCAATAATGTATTCATTTTCAAGACCCGTTACCGTTTCACCGATAACCATCACACAACCTGCATATCCGTTTTCATCAATATCGAAAACATGCGGAGTGTAGCTTGTATCACTTGCTAAAACCACGCTGGCTACTCCTGCTTCATACTTTTTAGGATCATCCATAATGTCAGTCGGTATCACAAAGCATGTTGCTTTTGCAGTCATCAGCTTTCCAGTGAAGGTTTGGTTGTTATTTCTGTATCGCATTGAAACATTATGTCCGGGATAATAGATCAGCTCGTTGTTTTCATCAGCTGTTTGCTCATCAGCTTTTGAATAATCGTAATCAACCGGTGTATCAAGCTTTGATATTTTTCCTTTTGAGTTTATCATGTAACGAACCATACGCTTATAATGGTCTGTTACAGAAGCATCATAATTCGGGCTTAATGTGAGCGGATTTGTTTTTATACCATCCACTATCAGGTTGTCATCAAGGTCAAGAACAACCATTTTACCTTCCTGCGTAAACATTCTCATTCTTGCAACGCTGTTTCCTTCTTCGTTGCTCACTCGTATAACAAATCCGTACTGATATTTTGTTGTACCTGTATTAAACGAAACTACTCTGTTATCATATCCGAGATAATATGTATTTGTTTTGCCAAGAACTACACTGTCAAAATAATTCTCATTAAAATGCTTTGTATAGCCATATTTTGTACCATCTATTGTAAGATATTCATCATCATATCCCGTAGCAGCACCTACTACCTGATTTGAAACGACTTTGATTTGTGCAAAGCTTTCATCTTCAGGCACAATCAGCTCAAGCACCATATTGGTTGATAAGCCATAAAAATTAATCTCCTCGCCCGACTCATCATATATTTTTATCATGTCCTCGCTTAAATCCTTAAGATTAAGCGTATAGCCAATCTTTTCATCTGTGATAATTCCGTTGAAACGGTCTACACTTGTGACGGTCATATAAGTATATGCAGTTATGTGCACAACTTCAAATTCTTCATCGTCATCGTTGTTTATGAAAACCGCATAACCGTCTTTGTCGAAATATCCGCCATCAAAGCTCCGTGTACGTTTTCCGTTATAAACAAGCACACCGCCCGATATTTCAATATCTTCTCTGTCATGCTCGTCAACATACTCAATAAGACTCTCGCTCTCAAACTCAAGATTTTTGAGGTCATACACAAGAATTTCATTTTCCGATTTTGTGTCAAGAGCAACTACTTCTGTGGTATCTGCATCGTAAAATGCAATTGTATATTTACCGAGTAAATCTGAAGTTACATTATCATAAGTAAAAGTCTCTCCGTTTATTTCAATATATTTTGCCGAGCTAACATTTTTACCGTATTCGAGTGAGTTGTATGTTGTTTCATTTATAACACCCTCGGTTTTTAAAATATTGTAAAACACCTCAAGAATTGTTTTACCTGTTGAAGCCTCTGAAAGCTTTACTCCATAAATAGTATGCAGATATGCTTTATCTGACCATTCTGCATTTAAGAGATTATACAATAGCACTCTTGCCTGTGAAGGTATTATTTTTTCAGAATCATTCTGCTTCACGCCGTCAAGCAGTTCAAGCTCATCCGCTTCTGCCCAGAAGCCCACCGGAAATCCGCCTGAAAATTCTGCTTTTTCAGCATAACCTGCGGCTGAAACAAGAATTTTAACCGCTTCATTTATCTTGATTTCGTCATTGGGTCTGAAATACTCACCCGCTGATACCCAACCAAGCTCAAGCGCTGTTTTAATACTTGCGGCATATGCATTATCCGCGGGTACATCCTTATACACAGCATCTGTTGCAACGCTCATATTTACCTTCATAAGTTTTGCAACAGTATCAACAAATTCGCCTCTTTTTACTGTCCCGTCAGCAAACAGCTCACCTTCATATAAAGCACCGAGCAGTGAATTTGCAACTGAAAGCATTGCAGGGTCAACATATTCCGACACATCCGCTGCAACATTTTCACCTTCCTGCATATTTGTTTGATTTTTCGGTGATGTCTGTTCCGCAACCTCTTTTGCAGTCAGCTCTCCCGCTGCAAAAGCACTCGTCTGAAGCATCGCAAACGCAAGCAAAGCCGAGACACATTTCAACAAATATTTTTTCATTATTACTGCTCACCTCCTGACGCTGATTTTCTTACTCTTAATAACAACGTTGCCGCTTCGGCTCTTGTTATACTGTTTTTCGGTCTGAAATATCCATCCGAGCCCGTAAGCATCCCTGATGCAGACAAGCCTCCGACAGCTTCGTATGCATAATCCGAAACCTCATGCATGTCATTATATGACGTATACATATCAGTGTAATCACCGCCGTTGATTGCTCTGTAAACCATTACAGCAGCATCCTGACGTGTAATATTCATATCGGGTCCGAATTCGCTCTGTGAAATACCTGAAACAACGCCTTTTTCAACAGCAGAAGAAATGTATCCGTAATGCCATGCATTTACGGGAACATCTGCAAAACTGCACTCGCCGCTTGTTCCGTAATTCAGGGCATTTACAAGCATTTTCACAAATTCAGCTCTTGTTACATTTTTATCTGGTCTGAAGCTTCCATCATCAAATCCGCTTATGATTTCAAGCTTATGCATCTCGGTAATGTTTTCCTTTGCCCAGTGGGTGGATATATCATTGAAAACCTCAACCTTTTCACCTGTGATAGTAGTGCCTACAGGTGCGCCTGAAACAGGTGAGCGGTCTGAAGAACCGCCGCCACCACCGCCACCGCCGGTCGGTGCAGGAGGAGTTACACGCTGATTTGATGCAATATTGCTTACTCTTGTTGTTAAATCATCTGCATTTGTGATTGTTCCTCTTTCATCAAACAAGGTTGCAAAAACATTGTTTTTATAATAATCACTAAGATTAGCATAACTTGATGGTGTATTTGCATTTTTATTAAAATATTCCGTTGCATACTGTTTAAGCTCTGTTGAATTTAGCGCACTACGCAGCTTTGCCACGAGAATACCTTCTGATATTATCTCATCAGCATCCTTTGAGGTTACATCAATTCCCGTAATACAGTCATCTGCCACATTTTTTACTGTTTCGTTCAGTGCTTCATACTGTGTCTTTAAATCTGCACTTATATATGGCGAATACTCTTCCATGTATGTACCGAAATCAATTACACCGTATTTACAATTAAAAATCCCTTCATAAAGAGCTAAGTTATCAAGAAATGACTGATATGCATATCCCGACGTCTTCACAATATTATACATTTTATTTGCAAGAGCATTTTTGACATCACTGTTCATTTCAGGAACAGCCGTTGCAATTATATTGTTAAAACGAGTCTTAAATTCCGTTTCTCCAGAAGCTGTGCCTATCTTATTACAATCCGTCTCTGACAGTATAAAATATACACTGTCTGCACTTTTATTCTTTATATTCTCGCTCACTCTGTATTTGCCGTCAGTTATCATATCGCCTGCCAAGGGAATAGTCTCACTATAAGCACCGCCCGCTGCTATGGGCTTATACAAAATATTCGGCGTGGAATTTATCACATCTGCTGTCAATGTATCCGCAGTATATTTATATGGCATTATAACAACTGCCAGATTAGCGACAGCATTATTACCGCTTACTGTAACGGTTTTATCAGACGCTGAATAATCAGCTTCCATAGCTGATACGCCACCTGATGCAATTATTCCACCTGCAAGTATCAGTAAAATAAACTTATTCTTTATTTTATTATGCATATCCTTTAACCTCACCTTTCCGCATTTTATATTAATTGTTCCTCAAGCTCTGCAATTGCCGCCATAACCACACCAGTTCCGTGATCATCATTGAGGATTGTTTTTAAGCTTGCATAATATTGCGCATCATCACTACAGCCTGAACCTCTGCACACACCCCATACGTTTCCGCACTCATCAACTCCATAATCAAGTAAACCATTAACTGCCTTTTTCATAACAGGAAGATATTCTTCCCTGCTCAAAATTCCAAGCTTTATTCCCTTTAAAATTGCAATTGTGAATATAGCCGTACATGAGGTTTCATGATATGATGATTCATCACACAACACTTGATGCCACATTCCACATTTGTCCTGAAATTTAACCAACCCTTTAACTGCTTTTTTAAATATTTCAATCAATTCATCACGACCGGCATAATCCTTTGGTAACTGCTCGATAACCTCTGCAAAGCTCAGATATACCCAACCGTTTCCTCGTCCCCATGGAACATGATTGTTTCTGCCCTCCTGAGGCCAGAATATATGTGCAAATACATTCCATTCATCAATATACAGCTTTTGAGTATAAAGCTTCAACTGTTTTACTGCTTCATCAAAATATTTCGTTTCACCCGTAAGCTTTCCCATTCGCACAAGGAATGGACAACTCATATAAGTGTCATCTGCCCACATTGTTTGTTTGCGGTAAAACGTTCCGTCACTCATTCTCGGGATATGTGTATACATATTCTCTATCAGATTATCCATGACACTTTTTATCTTGTTTTTGTATTCCGCATCCTCCGTGCGTATATACAGCTCATATAGATTCATACCGATTGTTCCTATCGAATCAAGGTCATGCGTCTTTACGCTTCGTTTCAGGAATGTTGACGTTCCAAACATTTCGGCATCATATTTCATATAGTGGAAGTAGTCAACAAGTACCCTCATACTTTCTTCAAAATACTCATAATATTCATCAGAATATCGTGATGCTCTTAAAAGTCCGTATTCACCCACCATAAGACCGTAAAACCACTGACCGTAGAAGCAAGTGTCAAGATAGGGTCTTAAATACGTATCTTCCTCTGTAAATCTCCAATATGTAAGATTACCGTCGGCTGTTTCGTATGTATCCTTAAACTGTATTTTACGAAGTGCTCCGTCTTTGAACGAGCCTATGTGAATCCACGAAATGCCTTTATTTCTCTGACTTGTCACAATCGGCAAATGAAGAATATCATTTGTTTTGCACTCAAATCCCCATCCGTCTTTACTGCGTTTTGAAATCACACATATTTCATCGTCTTTTTTGACATTCACATTGCAATCTGATTTTTTACCGTTTATATAAACTTCAGCCTCATCACCTAACGGCATAATCAAAAATTTACCATCACAACGTGCATACGAAACAGACATCGCATAGCTTCCGCTTTCGTTTCCGTACAGCTTCATAAAATCAATCACGCTATCATCCTCTGATGAAGGCGGATATTGTATTGAACATGCCTCAAAGCTTTTATTTTCCCCGCATTTAACAAGTTCAGTTACAGCAAATCCCTGTTCACCGATATATTCTTCCATAGGAATACAATCACGTACCCACAAAAGATAATCGCATGTCCATAGACTCGGCCAGAACACATGTCCGACCGTATATTCCATTTTAAATTCTTTATCCCCTGCAACGCACTTAAATATCAGCTCATTATATCCTTCTTTAAGATATACGTTCAGTTTATTCTTATCATTAAATTCCTCGGTTTCATCCATGAGATATGTAATTCCGTTTACGGACACACTCTCTGCACCAAGCATCAGCACCGATGCCTCAGTAGCCTTCTGACACAACAGCGAAACAGCAATATATGCATAATCACCTTTATTATGTTTACCAAATAATTCCCCTAAATCAAACTTAATCTCACGTCTCAGATCACGATTTACAAATGACGCTTTTCTGTAGGGTCTGTATTCAACTTCACTTTTTTCACGCGTAGAAATCATATTATCGGCAATTAAGCGTAACTTTTCTGTAAGTTTTTTACCGTTTTCAGTGACTTCATAAGCAATATTCATGTTTCTCATCCTTTTTTGCTCATTTTTTTGTATATTATTACTAATCTAATATTAACATAGTATTACATTTTTCTGCTACTAAAAACATTGTCATATTTTTGTGTAAAATATTGACCTCTTTTTTATATTTTTCTTAGATTTACTGCATTTTCCGTGACTTAAATGTGAAAAATATGGTTTTTTTGATGTGTAAAGAATTGTATTGAAATAACCATTTATGACAATTATATTACAATTTACCTTACATTATCCTAATATACTCAGCACAAAATATCTTTAACATAAATATGCATACCAAAATTTATAAATTGGGTATTGACAAATAATAAAAATTATGTTATTCTATCATAGTGATATGGCTCGTTGGTCAAGCGGTTAAGACTCCGCCCTCTCACGGCGGCAACAAGGGTTCGATTCCCTTACGAGTCACCATAAAAAGCACTTGCAAAATGCAAGTGCTTTTTTTACTGAAATAATTAGTTTTGACAAAAACAGATTAATATGTTAAAATAACATTAATAATATTATATAATTAAGAGGTTTTTATGAAAATACATGAATCGGCAGAAAATTATCTTGAAACTATTTTAATGCTGAAAACTCAAAAAGGATATGTACGCAGTGTTGATATTGCTCATGAACTGTCATTCACAAAAGCAAGTGTATCTGTTGCTATGAAAGCATTCAGAGAGGATGGATATATCACTGTGGATGAATCGGGAAATATCTCGCTTACAGATAAGGGCATGGAGATTGCCACACGTATCTATGAACGCCACAAAGTAATCACACAGGTTCTGATGCTTATAGGTGTAAGCGAAAAAACCGCTTCCGAGGACAGCTGTAAAATAGAACATGACATCAGCGATGAAACATTTGAAAAGATAAAAGAATTTTTAAAAAATCACCAACAATAAAAATGCAGGTTGTATACCTGCATTTTTATTTTACAGCTGATTTATTATTACCGTTTCCCCTACCAGGAACACAATATCGGTATCTTTAAACACATATTCAGGTGACGGAGTGATGCTTGTAATATTACCGCTTACTCCGTCTTTGATTGCTACAATATTTATTCCGTAGTCACGTCTTAAATTTAATTCGCTTACACTTTTTGATACCCATTTTGATGGCACCTTTATATCGGCAACTGAATATTTATCAGACAAATCAATAATGTCAAACAAGCTCCCTGATACAAGCTTAGCCGCCATTTTCACACCTGCCTCATGTTCAGGAATAATTACCTTGTCCGCACCGATTTTCTGTAAAATCTTTTCATGATTTTTATCTCTTGCCTTACACACAAGCTGTTTTACGCCAATTTCCTTAAGAGTAAGTGCTGTAAGAACACTTTCCGACACATCACCGCCGATTGACACAACAACACAATCATAATTCGTAAGTCCTAAAGATTTAAGCACAGACTCCGATTTTGCATCTGCACTTACTGCACGAGTTACCTTATCGGCAATTAAATTAACTCTTTCCATATCATTATCAACCGCCAGCACCTCATATCCCATATCAGCAAGCTGAAGTGCAACCGCCTCTCCGAAGCGTCCGAGACCGATTACTGCAAATGATTTCATATCTATAAACATCCCCTTTTACGCCTACACAGGCATTATCCAATCATAATATTTCCTTCCGGATATTTCAGTGAATTATTTGAAACAACTCTTGTCATAAACATAACGCTTATCGTCATGACACCTACTCTTCCGAAAAACATATAAAGCATCAGTATGATTTTTGTCATAAGCGAGCTGTTTGCGCTCACTCCAACACTAAGTCCCGATGTTCCGTATGCTGAAGTAACCTCAAACACCGAATCGAGCAGATTAACTGAATCAACCGAGCATATTATCAGAGCACCCGAAATAACAAGCACCGCCCACATAACCACAAGTGCCGTAGCGTAGTTGATATTCGTGCGTGATATTGTGCGTCCCATAACCACCGCATCATTTCTTGAGCGAAAAACTGAAGCTGCCGCTATAAATAATACTCCGACACTTACAACCTTAATACCGCCTGCAGTTGACCCCGAAGCACCGCCTATCATCATCAGAATAACAGAAAACGCTTTACTTTGTTCTGTTAAAGACGTCTGCCCCATTGCATCAAAGCCTGCGGTACGACAGGTGACACTCTGGAAAAAGCACGACAACCATTTTGTCGAAAGTGTATCGTTGCCTATTGTATTTACGTTTTTATGTTCAAACACAAAGAATACAATCGTACCAAATACAAGCAGTATTCCCGTTATTATAAGTACAAGCTTTGAATAAACCGATAATTTCTTTAGTGAGCGTTTTTTGTAAATCTCTTCCCAGACTGCAAAACCCAATCCGCCGATAATTACAAGAAGTGCAAGAACAATCATCACAAGAAAATCATTTTCGTAAACGGCTATACTTGTACCGTTACCGAGAATGTCAAAGCCTGCATTACAAAATGCACTCACTGAATGAAATATTCCATACCATATACCCTTAATTCCGTATTCAGGAATAAATCTTATCCACAGCAGAACAGCACCCGTAAGTTCAAAAAACGCAGTAGCAACAAGAACGTGTCTTGCCGTTCTTACCACTCCGGAGCTGCTTTCCAGTCCAAGAGTCTGCGCCACAAGCATTCTGTTTCTCATTCCGATATTTTTCTTTGAGGCAAGAAACGCTATGGTAAGAATTGTGGCAAAACCAAGACCGCCTATCTGTATCAGCAAAAGTATAATAATTTGTCCGAACGTACTGTAATATGCGCCCGTATCAACGAGAACAAGTCCCGTAACGCATGTTGCCGAAGTCGCTGTAAAAAGTGCCGTTACAAACGGAGTTACAATTCCGGCCTTCGCCGAAACGGGAAGCATGAGAAGCAGTGCGCCCGATAAAATGATAAAAGCAAAGCTTAACACTATTTTTCTTGATGGATTTGTCGTTTTTCTTATACCCAGAATACGCAGAAACGACAAAGACAATCTGTTAAGCATAAAATCACCTTTCTTTGCGTTTTTCTCTTGTCATAAGCGAATTAACCGCTTCACGTGCATCCTTATTATCAAAAAGAATAGCGTTTGCCTGTTCTGTTATAGGCATTTCCACATCGTACTTCTTGCCAAGCTTATATGCCGCTGAAGCCGTATTTACTCCCTCTACCACCATATGAACCTCGTCAAGTGTTTCTTGGAGATTATTGCCCTGACCGAGCAAAATCCCAGCACGACGGTTTCTTGAGTGCATACTTGTACACGTAACAATCAAGTCTCCCATGCCCGAAAGTCCCATAAAGGTTTCTTCCTTGGCACCCATTTTTATTCCTAAGCGTGCCATTTCGGCAAGACCTCTTGTCATAAGCGCCGCTTTTGTATTGTCACCGTAGCCAAGTCCGTCCGAAATACCTGCGCAAAGTGCAATGACATTTTTCAGTGCACCGCCAAGCTCAACACCTACTATATCATTTGATGTATATACACGGAAATTGTCTCTCATAAATACATTCTGTATAAACTGCGCTGTTTCTGAATTTTCCGATGCGACAACATTTGTTGTCGGCAAGCCTCTTGAAACTTCTTCGGCGTGTGATGGTCCGCTCATCACCGAGATTTCCGCCTGAGGAATTTCTGCTTTATATACCTCGGATAAACGCATTAAGGTGCTTTCTTCAAGACCTTTTGATATGTTTATGATTTTTTGTCCCTCACGCACAAAGCCTGAGAGCTGTTTTGCAGTTGTTCTTGTTGCAGGAGAAGGCACTGCCGTTACAATAAGCTCCGCACCGTCTACACATTCACCCATATCATGACTGCACACAATGGCATCATGCAAAGGTCTTCCCGGTAAAAACTCCTTATTCTCACGGTCACGGTTTAATCTGTCCGTTTCCGCCTGCTGCCATGACCATAAATATACATTATGTCCGTTTTCGGCAAGAAGTATTGCAATTGCCGTACCCCAGCCGCCTGAACCTATTACTGCTGTTTTCATAATAACCCGCCTTTCTTTGATAAAAATTTAACGCTTTACCAATCCGACAAAGCGCTAAACATAAATTATTTTTCTTTTTTTGAGCCAAGCTTATTTTCCGTACCGTTAATAAGCCTTTTTATATTTGCATGATGTCTTATAATCAAAAGACCGCCAAGAATAATAATGCAGATAAGCTCAACTGCATTAACACTCTTAAATACAATAAATTTCACAAGGTATACAACAATAACAGATGCACCGCCAAGAATTGAGCCAAGCGAAACATATCTTGTGATTGCCATTACGGCAATTGCGCATACCGCAACTATAAGTCCCACCTTCCAGTCAAGCATTAATATAACGCCAAGACTTGTGGCAACACCTTTGCCGCCCTTGAAGCCGAAATACAGTGGAAAATTATGTCCCAAAGCAACAAACACACCTGCAATATAAGCGAGAGTATCAGCCGCTTCACCAAACAGCACTCTGCAGCCGAGAATTGCAATTACACCCTTTAAAATATCAAGAAGAAGTGTTATTACGCCCATTTTCTTGCCGTAGGTACGAAGCATATTTGTCGCACCGGCATTGCCTGAACCGCTTTCTCTTATATCCTTACCGCTTATAATTCTCGACAACAATATCGAAAAATTAACCGAACCGATAAGATATGAAATCACTGCAGTAAGAAGTACATGTATGACATTCATCACTTTTTCTCTCCTTTTTCTCTTATTATAAAGTTAATCGGAGTACCCTCAAAGCCGAAAGCCTCACGAATCTGATTTTCTATATAGCGAAGATACGAATAGTGGAAAAGCTCCTTTGAATTTGCAAACAGAATAAACGTCGGCGGAGCAACAGATGCCTGAGTTCCGTAGTAAAGTCTGAGGCGTCTGCCCTTATCTGACGGCGGCTGTTGTTTTGCAGTTGCTTCGTTCAGGACATCGTTTAGCATACCCGTTGTTATTCTGCGCTTATGCTGTTCATTAACGAGCCTGATTTCTTCAAGAAGCTTGTTAATTCTCTGTCCCGTCTTTGCACTGATAAATACCACGGACGCATACGACATGAACGCAAATTCTTCCCTTACTCTGTCTCTAAAAACCTTCATGGTCTTATCGTCCTTATCAACAATATCCCACTTATTAACCGCAAATATGCACGCTTTACCCTGTTCATGGGCATATCCGGCAACCTTTGTATCCTGCTCTGTAATGCCCTCCGATGCGTCAATCATTATTACGCACACATCGCTTCGGTCAACCGCCGCAAGTGAACGGATTACACTGTATTTTTCAACCGCTTCATCAATCTTGCCTCTTTTGCGCATGCCGGCAGTATCAATAAACAAATACTTGTCACCGTTTATTTCGTAGTGCGAGTCAATAGCGTCACGTGTCGTTCCGGCAACGTTACTCACAATAACTCTTTCCTCACCGAGAATTTTATTTATCAGCGAGGATTTACCTGCATTAGGCTTACCTATTACGGCAACCTTGATTTCATCATCCTCTTCTGTCGTATCCGCATCCTCAGGGAAACGTGCTGTTATTTCATCAAGCAAGTCACCCACGCCAAGACCGTGAATTGAAGAAATTGCAACCGGCTCACCGAGTCCGAGATTGTAAAACTCATAAAATTCAAGCGGAGGATCACCTATATTATCCACCTTATTTACTGCAAGAATAATTTTCTTCTGCGCTTTCAAAAGCATAGCCGCAACATCGTGGTCATCTGCCGTCACACCGTCACGTACATTCGTCATAAGCACAACAACATCCGCCATTTCAATTGCCAGCTGTGCCTGACGGCGCATCTGAACAAGGATTTCATCCTTTGACATAGGCTCAATACCACCGGTATCAATAAGTGTAAAATGCTTATCGAGCCACTCAGCATCAGCATAAATTCTGTCACGTGTTACACCGGGAGTATCCTCAACTATACTTATTCTCTGCCCTGTTATTTTATTGAATAATGTGGACTTTCCGACATTCGGACGTCCTACTATTGCTACTGTTGGTTTCATTTTTCTTTTGCCTCTCTATCTTAAAATTCAAGCTCTGTATTAAGAATTTTTTCTATAAACTCATAACCGTCGTTTATAATCGGTACAACTTTCATACCGAGTGCTTTTTCAACATCAAAAACTGTTGTATCATCAAGGAAAATATTATCATCGTCACGGAGCATGCTGTGCGGTATTGCAAGAATATCCGCTTTAGGTTTATCTTTAAGCTGACTTATTATATCGCCGCCCGTCACAAGTCCCGAAACACTTACTCCGCCGCCAAAGAAATTGTTTTTTATTGCATAAACATCAATCTTTACACCGTTTGCGGCTTTTTCAAGTGTCACTGCAAGCTCTTTTATAAAATCATACGCAATCTCACCCGTTGCAATCATTACATGTCGGTTATATTTTTTCTTTGGTACAAGCTTTATTGCACTGTCAAATTCCTCTTTAAGACTTGCCATAAGTCCCACACCGTTTTCAATCTGCGGAAATCCCTCGTACGAATCAGAACACGGTATTTCACGCCCTGCATTCACATAAAATTCATCCGAAAGATATACAAGTCTTGTGCCGATTTTGTTCAGATATTCCGTTTGCTTTTTCTCTACCTGTTCAATCGTTTCTGCGCTTGATTGTGCGTCAAACGGCTTTAGAGGATACAATCCCTCACGATATGCCGTAAGTCCAACGGGTACAACAGATATGCTGTTTACATTTGGATAAAGTGACATCATATCATCAAGCGAACGTTCAAGCTCTGCACCATCGTTTATTTCAGGGCACAAAACAATCTGACAGTTCATGCAGATTTCGTTATCTGCAAATTTTTTCATAATATCAAAGCACTTTCCCGCAAAACGATTATTGAGCATTTTACACCGAAGCTCCGGATTTGTCGTATGCACCGACACATTTATAGGCGATACATGCATTTTTATCAGTCTGTCAATTTCTTCATCAGACAAATTCGTAAGCGTCACGTAATTACCCTGAAGAAATGACAGCCTTGTATCATCATCCTTAAAATACACCGTTTCACGCATACCCTTTGGAAGCTGGTCAATAAAACAAAATATACATTTGTTTGTACAGCTTTGTGCTTCGTCAATAAGTCCTTCATTGAATTCAATCCCCAAATCCTCGTAATCGGACTCAACCGTTATCACTTCAATACTGCCGTCACGTTTCATAACCTCAAGCGTAACCTCATATTCAGCAGTCAGATAACGATATTCAAGTATATCGTGAAATTCGCTTCCGTTTATTTTGCAAAGCTTGTCCCCTTTTTCAATACCTGCTTCCTCTGCAATCGAAAAAGGCTCCACATATTTAATTGTAGTGTCGACCTTGCGCATAAACCTTTCCTCCTGCACAAAACTACTCTATTATATTATTGCATATTTTCCCAAAATAATCAAGTCTTTTCAAGAAAAAATCCGGATGATAAAAATCAACCGGATAAAATTTATTCTTCAACTGACATTTCACTTTCTTCTTTTTCACGGCTGTGAAGCTCTTCACGTACAAGCCGATACAGTGCCGAAGTAATCGGTACACCGATAAGCATACCGCCTATCCCCATCAGACCGCCGCCGATTGTGATTGCCGTAAGCACGAAAATCGCAGGCAAGCCTATTGATTTACCGACAACCTTAGGATAAATAAGATTTCCCTCTATCTGCTGCAGAACAACTATAAAAATCAAAAAGAACAGTGCTTTTATGGGCGATACGGTAAAAATCATAATTGCGCCGACAGCCGCTCCGATATATGCACCGGCTATAGGAATGAGCGCCGTAAAACCAATAAGCGTTCCTATCATTACCGCATACGGCAGACGTAAAATAAGCATACCGATTATACAAAGTCCGCCAAGTATCAGTGCTTCCGAAAACTGACCGACAATGTATTTTTTGAAGCTGTCGTTTAACACATGCAGTACATACCTTGCTCTTAAATTGAATTTTTCAGGCAAAAACGCATCTAAAATACGTCTGCTCTGATTTAAAAGATTTTCCCGATCAAGCAACAGATAAATAGAAAATACAATGCTTATAAATGCAGTCGCTATCGACGAAATCACCGACGAAACAGCCGTAAATATGGTTTCTGCAGCCGTACCAAGTCCGTTGGTTATGGTTTTCGCAAATTCCTTCCAGTCAATTGACGACAGAGATTTTATAATGTTTTCGGGAAGTATCTGTGTCATAAATTCATTTGCAAGCACCTTGTCCATTGCATCAGGGATTCCCGATGCCAAAAGTCTGATACACGAAACAAGCTCAGGAATTACAAGCTTTATCAATAAGGCAATAATTCCCGCAAACGTGATTACGGACGCAATCAGACAGACCGGCTTTTTGCTTTTTATAACAATTTTGCGTTTTTCATATTTAGTGAAATAATGTCTTTCGTAAAACGACATTAAAATATTTAAAATATATGCAATAACAAGCCCGATAAATATCGGCGAGCAAACATCAAAAATTTTAATAATAAATCCCAGCACCGCTTCACGGTAAATCAGCGCAAGAATAAGTAAAAATACTACCAATCCCGCTTTGGTTATACTTCTTTTGTCAGTCTTCAAATTTATCCCCTCTTAAAAATTTATTCGTTAAATAATATTATTGCACATTTTGTAAAAATAATCAAGACCTCAAATATAAATTATTCTTTAATTTACATACACACAAAATTCATATATAAGTAATTGACTTTTTACTGCGCAAATGCTATAATAATTATAATAGTAGTGCAGTATTTGATTCGTTGCCATAGTTAATATTTACGTTTTTATCAATAAAGCATACGGACTGCCAAGTATTATTCTGATGCCTGCACTTGTGCAGGCATTATTTTTAACGAAAGGTACAAAAGATTTAATGGGAAATTTACTAAGCAGCATAAATTCACCTGATGACTTAAAAAAACTCAATAACGAAGCTTTGAAGCAACTTTGCGCCGAAATACGTGAATTTCTTATTGAAAGCGTATCACATACGGGCGGACATCTTGCGTCCAATCTCGGAATCGTGGAATTGACGGTTGCTATCCACAAGGTATTTGATTTACCCAACGACAAGCTTATATTTGACGTTGGGCATCAGTCGTATGTGCATAAAATCCTTACCGGCAGACGTGATGATTTCAAAACACTGCGTCAGTTTGGCGGAATTTCAGGTTTCCCCAAAAGAGCTGAAAGTGAGTACGATGCTTTTAACACCGGACACAGCTCAACATCTATTTCTGCGGCACTGGGACTTGCCCGTGCACGTGACCTTTCGGGCGAAAATCACAACATACTTGCCGTTTTCGGTGACGGTGCTCTCACAGGCGGAATGATGTATGAAGCAATGAATGACGCAGGTCATTCAAAAACTCCGCTTATACTTATACTTAATGATAACGAAATGTCCATTTCAAAAAATGTTGGCGCAATTGCAAAGCATCTGCGCAAGCTTCGTTCGTCATCACTGTATTTCAAGTCCAAGGATGTTGTTGAGCGTTTTTTGCAAAAGCTTCCCGTAATCGGCAAGCCGCTTGATACTGCAATCAGATATATAAAGCGTGGAATCAGAAATCTTGTAATACCGACATCGCTGTTTGATGAGCTCGGATTTTATTATATGGGGCCCGTTGATGGGCATAATATCGAGCTGTTAATAAGCAGTCTTGAATATGCAAAGCAGGAGCAAAAACCCGTTGTTGTACATGTGCAGACAAAAAAGGGAAAGGGTTACTTGCATGCAGAAAACAATCCGCAAAAATTCCACGGTATTCCGGCATTTAACAAAGAAACCGGTGAAACTGCCGCATCGGTCGAAACGTATTCGGATTGTTTTGGTAAAAAGCTTACAGAGCTTGCGGCAGAAAATGAAAAAATAGTTGCAATAACCGGAGCAATGCCTAACGGTACAGGACTTGATATGTTTGCCGATAAATTCAAATCAAGATTTTTTGATGTTGGTATCGCAGAACAGCACGGAGTTACGCTGTGTGCAGGTCTTGCGGCGTCAGGGTACATTCCCGTTATACCGCTGTATTCTTCATTTCTGCAACGTGCCTATGACCAGGTACTGCATGATGTATGTCTGCAAAATCTGCATGTGGTTTTTCCCATTGACAGAGCTGGAATTGTCGGCTCAGACGGCGAAACTCATCAAGGTGTTTATGATATTTCATATCTTTCGCATATGCCAAATATGACTATCCTCTCGCCTTCTTCATTTAAGGAGCTTGAGGAAATGCTTGATTATGCAATCAATACCCATAACGGACCAATAGCCATAAGATACCCACGTGGTTCTCAGGAAGCTGAATATATGCCGTTTGAATACCCCAAATCTGTCACTGTAAAATCGGGTAAGGATGTAAGCATTATCGCAACAGGCAGAATGCTAAAAACTGCCGCAGACATATGCGATATTTTAAGCAAAGACAATATCAGCTGTGAAATAGTGTCACTTCCCGTAATTAAACCATTTGACAAAGCCGCAGTAATTGCCGCTGCACTGAAAACGGGACGTGTCATCACAATTGAGGACAATGTGAAGCTTGGCGGTATCGGTGATATGTGCGCACACACTCTGTGCGAAAACGAAATATGCACTAAATTCAAGGCATTTGCATTTCCCGATGTGCCTATTGTTCACGGCACCGTCGCAGAGCTTGATAAATTCTACGGATTAGATTCACAAACAATAGCAAACGAGGTAAGAAAATGGGTAAAGTAAGATTAGACGCTTTTTTGGTTGCCAAAGGACTTGTTCAGAGTCGTGAGCGTGCGAAAGCGCTTATTATGGCAGGTCAGGTTTATATAGATAATCAGAAATGCGATAAAGCAGGACTTATGATTGACGACGAAAAAACTGTTGCCGAAATCAGAGGTGAACAGCTTAAATATGTCAGTCGTGGAGGCTTGAAGCTCGAAAAAGCAATGCAGCAGTTTCCAATCACACTCGAAGGTAAAGTGACGATGGATATAGGCGCATCAACCGGCGGATTTACTGACTGCATGCTTCAAAACGGAGCTAAAAAGGTTTTTGCGGTCGATGTGGGTTATGGTCAGTTTGCATGGAAGCTTAGACAAGACGAAAGAGTGGTCAACATGGAGCGTACAAACATACGTTATGTTACCACGGAGCAAATAGGAGAAAAAATCGACTTTGCATCAATTGACGTATCATTTATTTCGCTAAAGCTTGTTTTGCCTGTTGCAAAAGAGCTTACAACTGATAACGGCGAAATTGTTGCACTGATAAAGCCGCAGTTTGAAGCAGGACGTGAACAGGTAGGAAAAAAAGGTGTAGTGCGTGATATAAATGTGCATTACGAGGTTATAAAAAACGTCATAGCCTTTGCAAGAGAAATCGGTCTTTATCCTGCCGGACTTTCCTTTTCTCCCATCAAGGGTCCCGAAGGAAACATCGAATATCTTGCATATTTTAAAAAATCGGAATGTGAGGATATAATTAACGAGGATGTCATCAAAGAAGTTGTAGACAGCTCACATAATATACTTTAAATAAATTTATCGGGAGGAAGTATTTCTGTGCTGAATAATGAAATCATAATAACAGGTAATCGTGCGATAACCCGTTCTTTTGCAAAAATAAATCTTACGCTTGATGTTCTGGGAAAGCGTGACAACGGTTACCATGATATTGAGACCATAATGCAGACAGTATCGCTGTTTGATTTGATTATCGTGGATAAAGTACCTTCGGGAATACATCTTTCCACAAACCTTAAATATCTGCCTGTGAATGAAAAAAACATCGCCTACAAAGCGGCAAACGCCTTTTTCAACTACACAGGTATCAGAAGCGGCGCAAAAATCATGATACACAAAAATATTCCCGTAGCCGCAGGACTTGCAGGCGGAAGCGGAAACTGCGCCGCAGTTCTTTGTGCATTAAATAAGCTTTATAGTGCCAATCTTTCCAATGAACAGCTTTGTGAAATAGGCGCAACGCTCGGTGCAGATGTTCCCTACTGCATTAACGGCAAAACTCAGCTCGCTTCGGGTATAGGCGAAATTCTGACACCGCTTACAGCTATGCCGACTGTATCGGTACTTCTTGTAAAACCGCCGATAAGTATTTCAACTGCCGCAATATACGAACAGATAGATTCAGTTACACCAACACGTCGTCCTGACACCGATGCAATGATAAAAGCAATTGAATCGGGCAATATATACGATATTTCCCATAATCTCTGCAATGTTATGGAAGCCGTTACCGAGGATATGCACCCAATAATAAGAGGTATAAAAAACAAAATGCTTTTAAACGGTGCCTGCGGTGCGCTGATGAGCGGTTCAGGTCCGTCGGTATTCGGAATTTTTGATGATGAAGCCAAGGCAAAGGCTTCACACGACAGCTTCGCATATCAATTTAAAGATGTATTCCTTTTAAAAACAGTTTAAGGCGAAAGGAGCCGTCATAATGGACGATAAGCAAAACATTGAAACAAATATCTCCGTTGATGAAATTGCGGAGTATTATCGTGATAAAAATGAAGATATATATTCACAGTATTCGGATGATACTCTTGAATCAGCACAGGACATTGATGATGTTAAAACCGCTGTTTATGAAGAAGATTATCCGCAAGCTGTTCCCATACACAGCAACAAAAAGTTTATACTGATTACGGCGTGCGTTTCTGTCATCTTTCTTGTTGCGGCTTTTGTATGGGGTTTTTTTATTCCAAAAGCAGAGGAGGACGTAAATTTTGCGTTGGCTCACATGTACGATTCCTCAAAAAAATACACCGATGCTCAGGAAAGAATAAAAACCATCAAATCCGAAATGGAGACTGTTCAAAAAGAAATTGAAACACACCGTAATTCAATTATGACAATCACTGATTTTGAAAGCAATACGGGTGAGTTAAAATCACAGTTTTCAATACTTACCGATGAACTGAATGAGCTTTTAGAAGAAGTTAAAAAGAAACAAAAAGAGTCCGCCGGACTTGATAAGTCAATTGCTGATAAAAGCCATGTGACATATGCCTTAAATCCCGGAATATACACAGTGGGCGAAAACATTAACGAGGGCAGCTATAACATAAACGGCAAAGGCATACTTTCCGTTTCAGATGCTGAAGGAAAGCTCAAGGTAAATACCACTCTGTCGGGAAATGATTTTTCGACAATACTCTATGAGGGCGATATTGTGAAGCTTGAAACAAAAGCTTCTTTTACGCCCCTTGAAAATTAATACGGAGGTGGCAGGAATGAAAAATAAGTTCAGAATTATTTATACGCTTGCGCTTTCGGCATCAACCATTGTTCTTGTATTTGTAATGTATCATCTCGGCACAACGGCAAGCATAAAACAAAAAGCGTCGGTTTTACTTGATAAAGAGGTTATAAAGCTTAACGGTGATTACAGTAATCTGCAGTCCGAAAAATCTCTGCTTTCAAAGCAAAAAAATGAGCTTGCAAAACAGGTAAACGAAAATTCGGACATCAGCAAGGAAATCGAGCTTACCGTCAAACAGACTGAGCAGACAAAAAAAGATATTGAAGCCGCAAAAGCTCAGATCACGTCTCTTGACAATGAGATTTCAGAAAAAAAAGAAGACATTACCGCTTTGAATAACATTTCCAAAGCCACACACGGCAAAAAATTATCACTCGGTACGGGCACATATAATTGTCCGTCAAACCTTTCAAAAGGCAGATATACTGTGAGCGGCAACAATACTCTGCTTGTGTATAACAGCTCAAATACACTTATAATAAGTGAGGATCTTATCAGACTTCCCGGTAATTCATTCACGTTTGACCTTGAAGAAGGTATGCGTATCAAAATCACTACCAGTGAAGAATATTGATTTTAATAATGTAACCTAAAAGGGAACGGTTATTCCGTTCCCTTTTAGTGTATAAATTGTAATTTATCGGTGAGATAAATATTATGTTATTGTAGGGGACGATGCCTACATCGTCCCGTTGTTATGTTCACGGGCGGATGTGGGCATCCGCCC
>JAXJRQ010000093.1:0-2041 GCA_036310525.1 Clostridia bacterium | reverse complement strand
CAATAATGCTGATTTTACAATCCCCCAGTCGCCTTCAGCGCCAGCCCCCTTTACACAAAGGGGCCTTCCGCTCAATTGTTTGCGTCTGTGATAATCTCACCGATAAATTACAATTTAAAGATTCAAAAGCACCACTGACAATACACCGATTAAATACCCTGCCTGTTGTTGTTTTGTAAGCTGTTCCCTGTACACAAAAATGGACACAAAAAACATAATTACAACACTTCCGCCTGAAATTGACGGATACAGAATTGCACTCGGAAGCAATGCCGTAAGCAGCATAACCAGTAAATTTGCCAAACCGTTTGCAAAGCCCGACACAGCTGCATATTTTATGCTGTTTTTCAGGTGGAATTTCAAATTTTTCTGTGTACATAAAAGAAAAACAGCAAAAATCACAGCATCAATCGCAAGTGCAATAATCATAAACTCATTTTTATACGCACCGTCAAACTTCAGCTGCTGCATTTTCTGAACTGTAGAACACATTCCGTTTCCTATAAAGGATATAAGAAGAAAAACAATCCATTTAACAGAAAATTTGATTTTTTCCGATTTAGTATTTATAAGAAACAGCGAAACAGCAAGACAAGCAATTCCGGCATAAGCTACGGGACTTAACGAATCTTTCAATATAAATACACCGTATGCCGCCGGAATGAGCAACGAATATGAATTTACCAGTGATGAAATCGCAAGCGAGCCGTTTGCAATGGCGAGATTTATTCCAATAACCGCCGCCGCATAAGCTATAGCAAAACCAATGGAATACGGTAAAAGTCCGAAATTAAACTCAAACGCTCCTGCCGTAACAGCGAAAAATACCAACGCCGCAAGCGTTGATATGCCTGAAAAGACAAGCTGATTTGATTTCTCAGCTTTTACGCTGTATTGCTTCATTGATATATTTTGTAATGCAAGCAGTACGGTGGTAAAAAGTAATAATATATATGCCATTTATATTACCTCATTCCTCAAGAAATATCGTAACTGTACCGTATATTATCATATCAGAATAAGCCTTGTCAAGCTCAATCACAAAAACTGATAGCTCATCTTTTTTCCAATTTGTAGCTTATTTAATATTATATCATATTTTGATATTAAGTCAATGTTGTTATCTTATAGTATTTATGTCATCCAATATATTGAGGATGTATTGCAATGACACGGTTTTTCTGATACAATAAAACAAAAAGGCGGTGGAGAAAATGTCAAAAATCGGCGTATTTTGGGATAATCACAAAAAGGCTTGTACCATAGCGGTAATTACATTGGTGTCAGTACTTCTGGCAATTTATCTGTATGCGTTATTTTTGCCGGGAATATGGCATGAGAATGCGTTTTTGTATAAGCTTTCTGATAATAACTTTGTCGGCTCGGATAACTATGCACAATACAAAATGACGGTTTTACCCGATAATGAAAATACAGTGATTTACTTTTCCGTAAATGATACAACAAATAAATACGAAATAAAAAATTCCTCACCGTCTGTTGAGATTTACAAAAACGGCGAACATGCCTTTAAGGGTGAGGCAATGGCGGTTGATAACGGCTATATATTATTTGATGAAAACAAAAACATGGATGATGTAATTGACATAAGAGCAGGTAATGAAATCCCATCTGAAGAGGAGCTTTTCCCAAGCTACAGCCGACTCTATACTTTGGCGGTTTCGCAAAAGTATGATACACGTGGAAATCTGTTTATGCTGTTTGGGGTGTTGATATGCGGTATAATTCTTGCGCTTGATATAAGCTTTCCTAATCTTTTCTTCCATTTTGAGCATGGTATTTATGTTGACGGCGGTGAACCGAATGACTGCTACCGTACGGGTCAGGCTTTAGGTCGTTTTGTTCTGGCAGTAGTGGTTGCGGCATGTATAATAATGAGCTTTACTGTTCATTAAGGATATGATATAAATTGTAATTTATGAGGATGATTTTTACAAGTGCAAACAATCGAGCGGAAGGCCCCTTTGTGTAAAGGGGGCTGGCGCCGTAGGCGACTGGGGGATTGTAAAATCAGCATTAT
>JAXJRQ010000092.1:0-9461 GCA_036310525.1 Clostridia bacterium | reverse complement strand
GTATACAGTAAAATTCAGGGATTCTGTATGCACAAACCTGACTTCCGTCATCACTTTCCCACATGAACAGATGCTTAAGATTGGGATTTTCAAAAGGCATAGGCCGCATAAAGACATAGTTATCCATACCGCTTTGCTTCAAAATTTTAGGCAATGAAGCGTTATGACCGAATGAGTCTACGTTATAGCCGGTTTTTGCACTAACTCCAAATTTATCCTTGAAATATCGCTGAGAAATTAACGCATGACGGGCAAAGCTTTCGCCGCCGGGCATGTTACAGTCGGGCTGCAAGAACCATCCGCCGACAATATTCCACCTGCCTTCTTTTACACGCTTTTTTATTTCTTCAAACATATCCGGGTCAATCTTTTCAATCCATTGATAATATACTGCACATGCACTTGTGAACTTGTAGTCGGGAAAATCGTTCATTCTGTCCAGTGCGCTTTTGAAGGTTGCAAGTATTTCCGAAAAACCTTCCTGCCATCTCCACAGCCATACGGGGTCAAGATGGGCATTTCCTATCAGATGTATATCTGCCATATTTATCACCTCAATTTTATAATACTATAGAGTGATAAAGTATGCATTGTCTTTTTTATCTGATTATTGACTTTTTTTATGATTTTTATTATAATCAACTTAGGTGATAAAATGATTGAGAGATTTACAAAACAGGAAAATATTAAAAACGGATATATAAGTGCTTCAAGAAAAATTTTTAAGGGTAACTGCGAAACACATTGGCACGAGTTTTTTGAAATTGAATATATTATTTCGGGCAAAGGGAGTTATATAATAGACGGTGAGGTTTTTGAAGTAAAGCCGGGAATGACTTTTTTTATGACACCGATAAGCTTCCATAGCGTTTCGGGGATGGATGCGGAGGTATTTAATATAATGTTTTCCGCAAATGCCTGTAACAGTGTGTTCCTGACGGATTTTTGTAAAAAATCCTCCTTTAAGGTTTTTGAGGCTGAAGCTGAAAACCGCATATTTCTTGAGTCGGTAATGGGGGAGTTGGTGAAAAATCTTGCGAATACAAATTTTGCCTCATCACTGCTTGACTGCATTATAGCAAAGCTTCAAAACGAATCGGGGAAAAATATTTCTAAGCCTGTTTCCGTATCAAAGCAGGCACAGCTTTATATTCTGAATAATTTCCGTCAGGAGCTTACCCTTGAAGAAATATCACGCTATGCAGGTTTTACTCCGACATATTTTTCACGCATATTCAAAGAGGAAACGGGAATGAATTTCAAGGAATATCTTAATAGTATACGTTTTGAGTATGCTGAAAAGCTTGTCCGCTTTTCAAATATGAGTATTACGCAGATTTGCGGAGAGTGCGGATTTAACGACTATGCCAATTTCATACGCCGGTTTAAACTGTACTTTGGAATGTCGCCAATAAATTATCGTAAAAAAAATAACCGCATGTAGCAGTTATTTTTTGCAATTTCCTAAATCACAAGAAGTGAGCTGCACAAACGACAGTCACTATAATGACTTTTTTTACTTATCTGTAATAAGAACAGTACGGCTTTCCTGTTCCCATTGAACATCGGCATTAAGCTCCTCTGCGATAAAACGAAGCGGAACCATGGTACGGCCGTTAAGTATTTGTGCACTGCAGTCAAGCTCGACCTCTTCATCGTTCACGTAAGCTGTATTTTCGTTAACCGGTATTTCTATTTCTATACCGTCCTTAACGATTGAAGCGGTGTATTCCTCGTGAAGCCATTCAACCTCTGCGCCGAGTGCTTCTGAAACGGCACGTATCGGAATAAGGGTATGACCGTCTATCACAAGCGGATACTGATTTTCAAATTTCAAAAGCTTGTCATTGATTCTGACCTTTGCACCGAGGTAATCAAGCTCATTGTGGTAGTATCTGAGAACATGCTCTATGTACAGAGCATCACCATAGGATTTGTAGTTCCAGTTTGATACATAATTGACTGCGTTTTTTCGCTCGTCAAGCCATTCGTCACCTTTGGCTTCGATTATTCTGTTAAGTACAGTTTCACCGAAATTATACGCCTGAATCATTTTCATGTAATCGCAGTCGTAGGCAATGAGTGAGTTTGAAATGAGCCATGCAGCATACGGAACTGCTTTTTCGGGGTCAAGTCTGTCTTTAAGTGTCCATGCTTCGCCGGTGGTGTTAATTCCGAACTGCTTGAATGATTTTTCGTGCGAATATTCAATCTGCATTATGCCCCATGCGGGGTATTCGCTTCCATCTTCACGATAACTGAGATTTCTGCCCGATGATTCCTGCATACAGATTGCGGCGAGCAGATTTGGGTCCACGCCGTACTGGTTACCTGCTCTTTCAAACAGGTCATAGTAGGATTTTACTGCACTGTTAAGCGAAGAGGTTCCGATTTCTATTCCGTCCATAGGGGTTCCCTTGTGGTCGGGAATTGAACCCTCTGCGAATACACTTATACACGATGTACTTATACATAATGCGCAGATAATTCCCGTTATTTTCTTTTTCATATTATATGTCCTTTCATGTGTAATACGACTCTTTATGTATGCGTCGTCTGTGATTGTGCCGCCAATAGTCGGTGACACTAATCTAATTATACAAAAAATATTATATTTAGTCAATGTTTTTAATTTACAAGGGAAATTGTTGCATAAAAAATACAAATTAAGCCAAAATAAGCTTAAGCTTATCTGAAAGGAGAAAATTATGAAACAGTATATTGAAATTACTGATGTTTTTGCAAGGGAGGTTATGGATTCACGAGGGAACCCCACTGTAGAGGCGGAGGTATATACCGAGTTGGGATTTGGACGTGCAATTGTGCCGTCGGGTGCATCAACAGGTGCGTTTGAGGCAGTGGAGCTTCGTGACGGTGACAAAAAACGCTACGGCGGAAAGGGTGTCAGCAAAGCCGTTGAAAATGTGAATACAAAAATAGCCGATGAGCTTATCGGTATGAATGTTCTTGACCAGAGAGCAATAGATCATAAGATGTGTGCTCTTGACGGGACAGATAATAAGTCAAAGCTTGGCGCAAATGCAATTTTGAGCGTATCGCTTGCAGTGGCACATGCTGCGGCGGACAGCCTTGGGATACCATTGTATCGTTATATCGGCGGCGTAAATACACACACAATGCCCGTTCCGATGATGAATATTTTAAATGGCGGTGCGCACGCAAACAATAATATTGATATTCAGGAATTTATGATTATGCCTTTCGGGGCGAAAAATTTTCATCAGGGACTAAGATGGTGCAGCGAGGTTTTTCATTGTCTTAAGGGAATTTTAAATGAATCGGGAAATGTTACGTCCGTAGGCGATGAGGGCGGTTTTGCGCCTAACCTTGAAAAGGACGAGCAGGCGATAGAGCTTATTGTTAAGGCTATTGAAAAAGCCGGTTATACTCCGGGAGCGGATTTCAAAATAGCAATTGATGCTGCGGCGTCCGAGTGGGAAAAGGACGGGGAATACATGCTTCCGAAAGCAGGCGAGAGAAAAACTACACAGGAGCTTATAAGCTACTGGTCGGAGCTTGCGGAAAAATATCCGATATACTCAATTGAAGACCCGCTTTCTGAAAATGACTGGGAAGGCTGGAAAGAACTTACCGACAAAATAGGGGACAAGGTTCAGCTTGTTGGTGATGATTTGTTCGTAACAAATCCAAAGCGTCTTGGAAAAGGAATTGCAATGGGTGCGGGAAATTCAATCCTTATTAAGCTCAATCAGATAGGAACACTCACCGAAACGCTTGAAGCTGTTGAAATGGCACATAAGGCAGGCTACAGTGCCGTGATTTCACACAGAAGCGGTGAAAGTGAGGACACAACCATAGCTGATATTTCAGTTGCAGTAAATTCGGGACAGATAAAAACAGGAGCACCTTCACGTACCGACAGAGTGGCAAAATACAATCAACTGCTGAGGATTGAAGAAGAACTGTATGAAGGCATATAAATAAAATAAAGGTTGTCCGACGGACAACCTTTATTTTCCGAATAATTGCTTTAGCTTTTGTTCCTCTTCGTATTCAAGCTGTAACTGTAAATCATGTGCTTTTTTGAGTTCAGCTTCCTTGTCCACTTCTGCCGCATCGTGATGTGAATGACGCTTATAATGTGAATGATAACTGCGCTTGTTAAGTTCTTCCGCAAGCTCACGTGCATTTTTTAACTGCTCTTCTCTGTCAACAGGAGCATGTGTCTTTTTGTTTGCCTCCGTAAAATACTGCTGAAGACGTGCTTCCTTTTCTTCTGCCTTTCGGCGTATGCGTGTTTGTTCGTCTTCCTCTTCGTCGTTTTTTGCAGTAAATTTTGCGGGTCTTACTGTTGTAAAACGCTTTTCATATTCACGGCGCTTTCGTTCGTGTTCAAGCCATGCCTCCATTTCAGCCTGAGTGGGAGGAGAGTCCTCCTCATGTGCAGATGTATGCTTGTGTGATTTGTGCACCTTTGAGTCTGCTTCTTCAGCTTCTTCAACTGTAATGGGTTTTTCAGCAACTGGTTCAACTGCCGGTTTAGATGCCAGCTTATGTGATGAATGACGTCTTCTTGAATGACGGTATCTGCTTTCGGCATCTTTATAAAAACGTCTGAAAAAGTAAATTCTTAGAGACAGATTTTTCACAAAAACAAATCCCGGCATAACCATAATCACTGCAAGCAACAGTAATGAAAACAGCACCGAAAGCTCAACAGTCGCACCAAGCGGCATCAAAAAAGTGAGTCCACGTGTAAGAAGTGTGCTTCCTTCAGCACCGAGCGTAATGCAAACTATAGCTGAAATCAGTGCATATATACCAAATGCAGTTCCTGATATTTGCACATATGCATGCTTGTTGCCGATTGTCGACATAAGAATATAACCGAGATAAAAAATCCCGACTGCCATAAGTAAAAAAGCACCTAACGAAATAATATCTGATAAAATACCCGAAGCGCCGCTGAATACAAATGAGCATACCAGAGAAGGTAAGAAGCTCAATAATATGTATTCTGCCGCCCTGAGACAGGTAAAAAACATAACCAACCCTCCAAAAAATATATCAATATTAAAAAATCATGGTGCAGAAAATAATAATGCTATTATATATTGTAATACTTTTTTTATCAGTAGTCAAGGTGAAAAATAACGAAAAAAACCTTTGCTTTTTCCCGTGTTGCACAAATCACATGCTCCTGATAACGAAGCAGAACAGCGCCGCAGCTGCACAAACAGCCGCAAAAGTAATGATGTGCCGTAATTTAAGAATAAAAATCTTCAAAAAAAACACCGCCTTATGAATAAATATACTGTTATATATTTATTCATAAGAACGGTAAATTATTACTGATTATTCGAGAACGTAAACAATACAGCTCTTTCTGCCGAATTTGTTCACTTCGCTTACTGTACCGTTGAAGCACAAATCAATTCGGTTACCCTTGATTGCACCGCCGGTATCTTCGGCACTTGCGACACCGTATGTCCATGAACCGTCTGTACTTGTAACGTAAACCTTTGAGCCGAGAGGGATAATGCTCGGGTCTACAGCCACAATTCCGAAGCCAAGGGGATTACCGAGTGCAGATACTGTATATCCGCCGTTTTCAGACGGGGAAGTAGAGTATGCTGTTGCTGTCATGGTTATTTTTTTTTTGTATCTCATGCCGTTAATTGTTTTTCCGCTATCCTTTTCGTTGGCACGTATGCGTGATGACGCAACAGTACCTGTCGGATTGGAAGACGCAGTTTTTGTGCCCTTTGCCACAATTTTGTTCTTTGCAGGAGTTATAATATCCTGGCTTATAATCTCACGGGAGATTTCCTGCCCGTTTTTATAGCCAACCTTGCAGGTGACTGATTTTTTTCCGCTGTTTCCTTCACGAACAACCTTTGTATCTCCTTTAAAGAGACTGTTGTCCTCCACATATTCGGTTGTGAAGCCTATTTCACACTCATAGGTTTCTTCGAGCGTGCTTACGGATACAAGCTCGATAGTATCACTTTCGGCAAGTGTTTCGCCGTTGGTGGTTATTTCGTCAAATTCGCCCGGAATGTATCCGGCTTCGATGAGTGCATCGGTGGCGTCGGCAGTTGTGATGTTTACAATCTGCTCGCCTTCGGAATGTTTTATTTTTATCTGTTTTCCTCGTTTGATGATAATATTGTCATTGTCCGATACGTCTGAGTCGATGGGCTTATTGATTTTGTCAAGCTCACCAACACTGTGACCTGTTTCTTCAAGGACCTGGGCAACATTGTCGCAGCGTGTTTTAATTGTTACTGCTTCGTTTGTTCCCTGAAATTCGTTAATCTCCGTAACTGTGATTTCTTTTGCACCGGCACTGTATATGGCTCCCGCAGAAACGGTAAATACAGCAAATACCATAACAAGTGCTGATATTTTCCTCCTGAACTTTCTGCGTTTGTTTGCTTTCCTGCGTCTCTCAATTTCAGCAAGCAAACGCTGTTTTCTTTTTTCTTCTGTAGTCATAAATTTATACCTTTCTGTTACTTTGATATACAATATATCCCTTACATTATACTACAAAATTGTTACAAAGTCAAGGTTTTATTACAACTTTATTACAAATACAAGTCAAATATTACATATGGTATGAGCGGAAATTATCAGCACAAGATGTTGTATGTATAAAGATATGAAATAAAGTTAAAAATTAGTAATGAATAAATTTTTGAAAGGAAAATAATTAAGTTGAAAGATATTACAAAGAAAGTTGTTATATTGAATAATCTGTCCTCGGCGCATATCAGTGAAGCAATAATTGTGTTAAAGGATTATGACCCCAGACTGGAAGGTAAAATAATATCCGAGGCAGAGAAAATAGTTTCCGATTATATTGACAGAACGAAAAAAAAGGAACAGGCCTTAAAAAGACCTGTTTGTAAAAAGACAAATTCTGTTTTACTTTGCCTGATAAGCATGGTCGCATTTGCGATTGCGGTGGGAATATATCTTATTGCCCGTCTGTAAGTGCCGCATCCATGTAGTCTATATAAACAAGATACTGTGCAGCGGAAACTGAGCTTTTATCGTACTGGAAATCGTAGTACAGTACTTTGCTGCCTTGAATCAGACATTTTCTATGATATATGAAGTTATTTTTCTCAAGTGTAATGCTGTACCAGTTGTCGCCGGCACGTGAATAAGAAATTGTTCCGCCCAAAGACTGAGCATACTCCTTCATCATTTCAGCGGATTTCATACCGTTTGGCTTATCCTCTTTAAGAGAAATCGAACCGCCGCCTACGGAATCCATCAGATTAAGAAGTGAGTTGTCGCCTGCATTTTTCTTTGTAAAGGCAGTCGGGTACGGAAATTCTATATTATTCGGTGTAGTAAAAACTCTGTAGCCGTCAGCGTTTACGGGGTCTGTATTTTCAGGCTCCGAAGCCACGGTAGGTAATGCGGTGGATGTAGGCGCAGGTGTAATAGACGGGTCATCGGGGCGAATAGTCGGTGCTGAAGTTGAATTGAGTTCAACAGAGTTATCCGTCGTTTTCCAGTTGGCATCCTTGCTGTCGCTTACGGTCATCATATATGACACCGCTGCGCTTACTATTATAATAAGAATTATTGCTGTTATGTATATAAATTTAGGATTTTTTCTAAAAGCTTTTCTTTGCTTGCGCCTGTTTTTCTTTTCAGCTGCTTTTTTGGCTTCAAGCTCCGCCATTTTCTTTTTACGGTTAAGCCGTTCTTGTTTTAATGCTTCTATTTCTTCCCGCTTGGCAGTACGCTCGCTTTTATTGCCTTGTCTCACAGACTGACCGCATCGGTCGCAAAACCGCATACCGTCCTTGAGCTCTCTTCCGCAATTTTTGCAGTACATATGCGTGCTCCTCTTCAAGTAATAATTATTTATCATATTATACTATAAAAATACAAGTATTTCAATAGTTTTTTGGATAAAATATAAAAAAATATCGAAAAAATCGGCTGTGGCACATATTTGGTGATAAACGTTTACAATATATTTAAAAAATTCCAACATACAATCACTTCAATACAAACTGTCAATAAGATGACAAAGGCATAATTTTGAAGATTTTGTGTAAAAAATGTCAAATAAAAATGCAATATCTGTAATATATTTGTGTATTTTGGTATTGAAGATTTGAAAAAACTGTGGTATAATTAGTACGTTAGAGTGGTATGTCCACAGTTTTTTGAAAGGAGTAATATTTATGAAATATTCAGCAGAAGTAGAAAATATGTGTCCTTTGGCAAAAGGTACATATCATGGTCCCGCTCCTATTCCTCAGGAGGGACAGTGGGTACAGGCTAAAGAAGTGAAAGACATTTCAGGTCTTACACACGGTATCGGTTGGTGTGCGCCTCAGCAGGGTACATGTAAGCTGACACTTAATGTAAAAGAAGGTATCATCCAGGAGGCTCTTGTTGAGACTGTAGGATGTTCGGGTATGACTCATTCAGCTGCTATGGCTTCGGAAATTCTTGTTGGTAAGACAATTCTTGAAGCTCTTAACACAGACCTTGTTTGTGACGCTATCAATACAGCTATGAGAGAACTTTTCCTTCAGATTGTTTACGGAAGAACTCAGACAGCTTTCTCAGAAGACGGTCTTCCCATCGGTGCAGGTCTTGAAGACCTTGGTAAGGGCTTGCGTTCACAGGTTGGTACTACATATGCAACTCTTGAAAAGGGTCCCCGTTATCTTGAACTTGCAGAAGGTTATATCACAAAGATTGCTATAGACGATCAGGATCAGATTATCGGTTACAAGTTCGTTCACCTCGGCAAAATGATGGAAATGATTGCTAAGGGTATGGACGCAAACGAAGCTTTGGAAAAGGCAAGCGGTCAGTACGGTAGAGTTGATGATGCTGTTAAGCTAATCGACCCGAGACATGAATAATCTAAAGGGAGGTAAACGATAATGGCATTATTTGAAAGTTATGAAAGAAGAATAGACCAGATCAACGCTGAACTTAATAAGCACGGTATTTCATCAATTGAAGAAGCTAAGCAGATTTGTGATGAAAAAGGCGTTGACGCTTACAATATAGTAAAAGGCATTCAGCCTATTTGTTTTGAAAATGCAGCTTGGGCTTACGTTGTAGGTGCTGCTATCGCAATTAAGGACGGTTGCACAAAGGCTGCTGACGCTGCTGAAAAAATCGGTCTTGGCTTACAGTCATTCTGTATCCCCGGTTCAGTTGCTGACGACAGAAAGGTTGGTATCGGCCACGGTAATCTCGGTGCTATGCTTTTAAGAGACGAAACAAAGTGTTTCGCATTCCTCGCAGGTCACGAATCATTCGCTGCTGCTGAAGGTGCTATCGGTCTTGCAAGAAGTGCTAACAAGGCAAGAAAAGAAGACTTGAGAGTAATCCTTAATGGTCTTGGAAAAGACGCTGCTCAGATTATTGCAAGAATTAACGGCTTTACATATGTTCAGACTCAGTTTGACTATTATACAGGCGAAGTT
>JAXJRQ010000091.1:0-13641 GCA_036310525.1 Clostridia bacterium | reverse complement strand
GTGACAAAGGATAAGAGATACAGACAAAGAATGCTTGTATGGTCACAGACACCAACTGAATTTGTTGATAAAGCTACGGGTTACAATGAGGGTAAACCGTATCTTGTAGGTGCATTTGATGTAGAGCTAAACGAGGATGGGACACTTAAAAGCTATAAAATGATTGAAGAAAGTGCATCCGCAAAGGGAAGTAAGTGGTATGCATATGTAAAAACAGCCGAAGAAAGCGGATGGTATAATAATCAGACATATATAGATACACTATCCGATGAAGCAGTGCAGGAGTTTATTCGGGTCACATATGAGTCATACAAGGAAAAAATCGGGGATAAGTTCGGGAAAACAGTACCGGCTATGTTCACCGATGAACCGCAGTTTTCCTTTAAAAAGTGTCTTTCGTTTGCACACAGTAACGAAACTTTGGAAATCACATGGACAACGGACTTTGATGAAACATATTTTAAAAAGTACGGAGAAGATATAACAAAAAAGCTTCCCGAGATTTTCTGGGATTTACCTGACGGTGAAATATCAGTAGCGAGATATAGGTATCATGACCATGTTGGTGACCGTTTTACTGACAGCTTTGCAAAGCAGTGTGGTAAATGGTGTAATGAACATGGCATAGCGCTTACAGGGCATATGCTTTTTGAGGAAAACCTGAAGGTACAGACAACAGGCGTTGGTGAGGTAATGCGTGCGTATCCGTATTTCGGAATACCTGGAATTGATTTGTTGTGCGACGGCATTGAAATCACAAGCGCAAAACAAACGCAGTCGGTTGTGCATCAGTATGGAAAGGAAGCAATGCTTTCAGAACTTTATGGTGTAACAAACTGGGATTTTGATTTCAGAGGACATAAATTCCAGGGAGACTGGCAGGCTGCTTTGGGCGTAACGGTACGAGTTCCGCATCTGTCGTGGGTATCAATGAAGGGCAGTGCCAAGCGTGATTATCCGGCATCAATAAATTATCAGGCGCCTTGGTATAAGGAATACAGTTATGTTGAAGACCACTATGCAAGATTAAATACAGTTCTCACACGTGGAAAGCCGATTGTAAATGTCGGAGTTATTCATCCTATTGAAAGCTACTGGCTGCATTTCGGACCTCAGGACACAGGCTCTGATGAAAAGAAAGCACTTGATGAGCAGTTTGCAAATATGGCAAAATGGCTTATTTCGGGCATGGTTGATTTTGATTATATAAGCGAAGCGCTTCTTCCCGAGCAGTGCGGAGAAATTGGTAAAGAGCTTGCGGTTGGATGCATGAATTATAAGACTATAGTTGTTGCAGGCTGTGAAACCTTAAGAAGAACAACACTTAACATACTTGAAAAGTTTGCTGACAGAGGCGGAAGGGTTGTTTTTGTGGGTGCTTGTCCGCAATATGTTGACGCCGTAAAATCGGATGATGTAAAGGCACTGTATGAAAGAACAGAAAAAGCAAGCTTTGAAAAGCTTGAAGTGTTAAAGGCTCTTTCGGAGGAAAAAACAGCTGATATACGTTTCACAAACGGCGAAAAAGCGTATAATTTTGTTCATGCTATGCGTGAGGATAACGGAGTGAAATGGCTGTTTATTGCCCATATTGAAAGAAGCTATGACAAAGGTCATATCGACCGTGCAATTCCTGAGAACCTTATCATTGCATTAAACGGTGAATATAAGCCTGTTTTATACAATACAGTGACAGGCGAAACGGAAAGCATTGATTATGAAACAAAGAACGGAAAAACGTATATTTACAAAACTATTTATGATTTTGACAGCTTGCTTTTGCAATTGAATGAAGGTGAAGGCAGTTATTTTGAAAACACTGCTGATACAAAAGTTGTAAAGACAGCCGATTTCAAGAATAATGTCGCTTATGAACGTGAAGAAGATAACGTTTATATGCTTGATATGGCACAATATAAGCTTGATAACGGTGAATACAATGACATTGATGAAATTATACGAATAGATGTAAAGGTAAGAGAACTACTCGATTATCCCATGGCAGATGGATGTTGTGCACAACCGTGGGTATTGGGAGAAGACAGTATTGAGCATTACGTAACGCTTAAATTCGATGTTATGAGCGAAACTGAAGTCAAAAATGTATATATTGCAGCAGAAGAAGCGGAAGAAATTACATTTAACGGCGAAGCTTTAAAGCTTGAAGCGTGTGGATATTTCGTTGATGAAAGCATAAAAAAATATAGCGCAGGCAAGCTTAATGAAGGTCTTAATACTATTATAATCAAAGCACCGATAGGCAAACGTACAAGTATTGAAAATTTCTTCTTAATCGGAGATTTTGATGTATATGTAAGAGGCTGTGAAAAAACAATTACCAAGCCTTCACGGACAATCGGATTTTCAGACCTTACCCGTCAGGGACTTCCGTTTTATGGCGGAAATGTGAAGTATCGTGCGGAGATTGATGTTCCTGAGTGCGATGCGGTGCGTGTAAAGGTGAACCGCTACAGAGGTGCGGCAATTAAGGTGAAGCTTGATAGTAAAGAACAGCAGATGATTGTATATCCACCGTATATTGCAGAATTTACAAATATCAGTCCCGGAAAGCATGTAATCGAATTTGAATATTTCGGTAACCGCATAAATACATTCGGAGCACTTCATAATGCAAGCGATAACAATAACGGTGAAAAAAGCTGGAAGGGCCCCAACATGTGGTATGTAAAAGACAATGAATGGAGCTATGACTACGTAGTAGAAGAGACAGGTATTGTCTCATCACCGCAGATTGAATTTATTGTAAAAAAGTAAATTGAACTAAAGAAGCTACCGGGAATGGTGGCTTCTTTTTCTTGCACCATATTAAAACTGATATAACAGAGTGTTACTTTCCGTATTAAAAAGTATTCGGGAATTTTTTTTGATTTTTCAGCATAGAATAGCCTTAAGAGGTGATATGTATGTGGAATAAAATCAAACCGTATGCAATTTCTATAGCAATTTCTTTGGGTGTTGGTGCATTATCGGCATTTTTTATACGTGACGGAATGGATATTTATAAAACCATTAATCAGCCGCCGCTTGCACCACCGGGATTTGTATTTCCTATTGTGTGGACGATTTTGTTTACGCTTATGGGTGTAAGTAGTGCAATTGTGTTTATTAATCGTGGAGAAAATCCTGATTCAACAGCGTCAGGATTAAAAATATATGCACTGCAGCTTATAGTGAATTTTTTCTGGAGCATAATATTTTTTAATATGCAGGCGTATTTGTTTTCCTTTATATGGCTGATACTTCTGCTTATACTTATAATATTAATGATTGTGGAGTTTAAAAAGGTAAATAAAACAGCCGCATATCTGCAAATACCATACTTATTGTGGGTGGCGTTTGCGGGGTATTTGAATTTGATGATATTTATTTTAAACAGATAAAAAGAGCAGTGACTGTCAGAAGTGCACAGTCACTGCTCTTTTTGCGTTTTTATCTGTTAAGAATAAGCTTTGTAAGTTCAACGGGGTCAACGATTTTTCCGTCTTTATAAACTCTCATGTTACCCGAAGCGATTTCGTCGATAAGGATAACTTCGTCATTGTTATAACCAAATTCAAACTTAATATCCCACAAATCAAGACCGATTGATTTCAAATCATCAGCAACAATCTTTGTGATTTTCAAAGTCTGTTCTTTCATACTTTCAAACATAGCAGGAGTCATAACGCCAAGAGCCGCAAGACCTTCGCCTGTTACAAGCGGATCGCCCTTTTCGTCGTTCTTGAATGTACATTCAACGTAACCGCCCTCAAGAGCAGTACCGTCTTCTATATATTCGCCGTATCTGCGGATAAAGCTTCCTGTTGCAACAAGACGGCAGATAACTTCAAGACCATGACCGAAAACTGTTGCAGGAAGAACCTCCATAGTAGCTTCGTCAACATTAGCGTCAACATAGTGAGTTTTAATTCCGGCTTTCTTCAAAAGCTCAAAATAGTGGATTGAAGTTTCAAGATTAGCCTTGCCGATACCTTCTATAGTAAGACCTACGCTGTTCTCGCCGGGATCAAACACACCGTCTTTACCTGTACAGTCATCCTTAAACTTCAGCATAACGTTTCCGTTATCAAGGCTGTACACGTCTTTTGTTTTACCTTCATAAATCTTTTTCATAAATGTCACTCCTTTTATATGTTATAGCGCAAAGCGCTGTGGTTAATTTCCGCAAATGCGGAAAAATTAAGTGGAGTCCGCTGCATAATGCGGCAGTGAACATCTTAATTGTGTATAAATACAACATAATTATTTTAACACATATTTTCTTCCGTGTATACTTTTTTTTGAAAAAAATTATGTTTTTTTGAAAATTTTGTTGTTTTGACGGATTTTTATAAAGATTTTTACCGATATAAATGAAAAATAACCATAAAATCAAATTTAATTTTTTAAAAATATGGACATAAAATAAATTTTATGCTATACTGTAATTGCTACGTATTTTAATAATTTGGCGAGTAAAGGTTTGCGTTGGAAAAAACGCAGGCTTTGATTTTCATACCCTTTACTCGGAATTGAAATGCGTAGCAGCAAATCGGAGCTGCGTTTTTCGTGCGTCGGCTTCGGTCGGCGCATTTTTATGTTTTGGGAGGTGCGATTTATGAAGAGATTAGTGTTAGCCATTATGAGCGTAGTGTTAATGACATCAGTCACGTCACTTGCGGCAAACGGTGACGTGGCGGGAAAAATATATTCAACGGATATTTTAGCGTATGTAAACGGAATGACTATTGAAAGCTATAATATCGGCGGAAAAACAGCCGTGATTATTGAAGACCTTGTGCAGGATGGGAGAAATTATGGCTTTGAATACTGGTATGAGGACGATAAACGTAAATTAACGGTCAATACGGAAATGTTTGATAATCTTCATGGTGGATACGAAGCAAAGCGTGGCGAAGTGGGGAAAATTACGGGTAATATTTATGAAACAGATATAAAGGTTATGTTTAATGCTCAGGAGGTTAAGGGATATAACATAGGCGGTAAAACTGCTGTTTGTATTGAGGATTTGGGAACGGTTACGGAAGAAAGCCCTAATTTTGAGTATGGATATTCAAAATACTTATGTAATTTCACATGGGATGACAGTAACCGTGAGGTTAAGCTTAATACATACAGGGCAAAAAGAAAGAAGATGGCACTGCCGCCAAAGATACATACAATTTTAAATGACGGAAATATTTCATATAGCTATGATGAGATGAACCACTGGTCAAATACTGCGTATTATAATTTTTCTGACGAATTTAAAGCCGAAACCTATAAGATAAAACCGATTTTATACAATGGTGAAAAAATAGGTGAAATGTATTTTGACTGGAATGAGCGTGCACACGTTGATTTGGACGAATGTATGGTGTATAATATTGTCAGGGATTTACCTGAAATTATGAGTTATGAAGAAGCAATCGGGTTTATTGAAGAAAATTTTGAAGTTATTGATGATTATGAAAATGACAGTACAAAATATCATATAGCAAAAAAAGACGAGGACATCTACTTACTGACAGCAAAAAAGAGTGGCGGTTTTGTGGCTTCAAATGTTCCTGAGGACAGTGTATTTAAAACCGATGACAACGGAGAAATGTATTTGTCATATCGTACAGCAGGAACACCGGGGTCGGGTATAGTTGAAGTAAGGGAATATCTGAAAAATTACGATTATGATTTTGATAAATGGAAAAAGGAGTCACATTGCGCAGTTTGTGATTATTTCAGGGAACAGTATAATATAACGGACGAAATCAGTAATGATGAATATACTGTGATGCTGGACAGAGAAAAGAGAAAGCTGATTATCGTGCGCTATGACTGTCAATATGCTGAAATTAAAGACTTGCCGTATTATGATGACAACAGTACATTAAAGCTGTCAATTAATGATGAACGTGTAAATATCAATGTTTCGCCGTTTGGTACGATGGGTACAAACAAAAGCATTGATATTACATCTGAGTTTAAATATTGTGAATTTAAAGTATTTGAATGATCAGGAGGTGCGATTTATGAAAAAAATCATGTGTGCTATTTTAACTCTTTGTATGCTTTTATCGGCTTGTACGTTTGTGATAGCGGCAAGCGGTGATATAGCAGGAAGTATATATTCAACTGATATAAAAGCATGTATAAACGGTGTGTGGGTTGATTCCTACAACATCGGTGGAAAAACTGTTGTTATTGTTGAAGATATAACAAGTCAGTATGCTTATTCTGAACCGTTACGGACGCTTGTCCTGACGGAATTAAATCCCGAATATCTTGTAAGCGGAAATAAATCTTACAGTCAAAAAAGCGGTATGGTTGTCGGAAAAATATATGAAACGGACATCAAAACATATTTTAGAGGTAAGGAGTTAACGTCATATTCGTTAAACGGAAAAATGGCGGTTGTGGTTGAAGAACTTGGAGGGGACAACACATTTTCGGAGCTTGGAACTAAGTTTATATGGAATGAAGATGAACGCACGATAAGCGTTGAGTCTATGTATCGGTATCCGTATGAGTTTCGTGAGAAGCTTGAAAATGAGCATTGGAACATAGTTCTTGAAGAAAAAGACGGTGCGTTGTCGGCAAAAATCGAGGAAGCACCGCTTCAGGGCGGAAATATTTTGTGTGAAATGGAAATCTCCGATAATTCAATTATTCCTGTTTTTTATGACGGCGACATAATCGGCTACAGATGCAAATTTCCTGATGTAGTGTTTGCGGAAAATGAGGACGGAACATATACACTTGAAAACGGCAAAAATCAAAGAGATGTTGATTATCTGTATACAGATAAAATTTCAGATATAATTTCGCAGAAAGAAACCGTTGAGCTCAGTGCTGATGACTGGATGAAATATCTGGAAAACAGAACCTTAATGACCGTTAAGGAAAGATTTGAAACAGACGAATATATTTTCCTTTATGCGTTCTTTGCCCACACTCACGGCGGAACACAGGGACTTATAAAGCTCAATAAAGAAGACGGAAAGCGGATTGATTATGATGAATCATTTGAGTCGGTGAGTCTGTACAATCAGAAATATTTTGAAGATGTCCGTATAGACTGTGAAAATGAAAAGGTATATCTTCACTATGATGTTGATTACATAATTGATTTAAAAACCGATGAAATAAAAGCAGTTGATAGTATTGCAACCGATATAGGCATAGGAACGGGTGATGGACAGCCGTCGGCAGAGAATATAGAGGCGGCAAAAACATCACAGTCTGAATATAAGATTATAGCGGACGGTGAAGAAAAGCTTGTAAACGGATTTATTGCTTCTGAATTTTATTATGCAAACATGCTGCCGTTAAAAGAAACGTTTGAGTTTTTGAATATCGGGTATTCGTTTGAAAATAATCTGTTGATTATTGATACGAGTAAAGCAAAAAAGTTTGAATATGAAAAAACGGAAAAAACGGCTGACATATTCGGAGAAACTGAAGTTAATTATCTGTATGTTGACAAGGCGCTCATAGATGGTGAGGAGGATGAAATCACGTACAAATATATTTCAGGACATTTTGAAAATACATCTGAAGGAAAAGCCGCAGCAAAGCCTTATGTGTGTAATGGTAAGGTATATATAAATGACAGCTTTATAAAGCAATTATGCGATAAGTAGAAAAAAACTCCTTTACATAAGGAGTTTTTTTCTATAGTACAATCAAATAAATTATTCCTGCTGCGACAGAAGCCAATATACCATACAATATAACCGGACCTGCTATGGTGAAAATTTTTGCACCTACACCTAACACATAACCTTCCGTTTTTGCTTCAAGGGCAGGGGATACAACAGAATTTGCAAAGCCTGTTATCGGGACAATTGTGCCTGCGCCGGCATACTTTGCTATTTTGGGGTATATGTCAAGTCCGGTGAGAAGTGCACTCAGAAAAATAAGGGTAATTGATGTTGCAGTGGCGGCAGTTTCATCATCAAGCCCTGTTTTTTTGTATAAATTAAGAATCAATTGTCCGAGGGTACAGATTAAGCCTCCGATTAAAAATGCCATGAAACAGTTTTTTATAGTTTTCGAGTTGGGGGATTTTGTTTTTACATATTCCTTGTATTCGGAATTAGTCATTTTATTTTTCATGCTTTACTCCTATAAAATGTATCGTGTATAACTATTTTTTCAAAAAATTAAGAAATTATTCACAAATTATTAAGGCATAAAATATTGAATAACATGCGAAAATATTATATAATTGACACACACAGAATTTTATTTCATAAAATCCTCAAGAGCTTACGCTCTTTTGTGCTCTTTCGAGCACTGTGTGTCAATTGACGGCGTCGCAAAAATGCCCTTGCAAGCAAGCATTTTTACTCCTGGTAAAATTGTTTTGTGGCATCTGATGCATAATTGTTTCAAATTGTTGTTGGAGGTGATGCGTGTGGTTTGTCCCAAGTGCAAAAAGGAACTTGATAATAATGCGGTATTTTGCGATACATGCGGTTCTTTTGTGATGCATGAAGAATATGACTCGCTTCCGAATAACGGATACCGAATACGCAAAAAACGTCATACAGCAGCTATATGGATTTCTGTTTTTGCGGCAATTGCTGCAGTTATAGTAGGAATAGGTATGGGGTATATGATTATATATCGTGATTTTCTTGAGCGTGAAGCTTTAAAATATGCCGATAATACTCCCAAACCACCATCACAGGTGTGGGAAGAATCACTTACAGCGGATATACTGAATTATAAGGATTACACCACACAATACAGCTACCGCTCCGAATGAAATCACTGCTAAAAGTAATGCGTATAAGAGGCTTGTATCAGTTGCAGTTACTTTGTTATTCCATACGTGATTTGCAGGAATGTGATTGAAGCTTTCAAGCTCCTTTGTGCTTAAAAACGGTTTTCCCATACCAAGCTTAAGAAGATTATATGTGCCGTTGTCTGTTTTTCGGATAACGGCATAGCTGTATTCAGGAAAAGATGTGTTGCCCTGGCGGTAGATGTCGGTAAAAACTGTGTAGTAGGTGTCGGTGTTGAGTTTATAAACAGCCTCAATATCAATTACATCAGTAGCATAAAAGGTATTGAAAATATTTCTGTAATAATAGTACCCGTTATCCACGCAAAAACCACGGCTTATCAGTGAATTGACAGCAGGGTGCGCGGGTGTTATATTGAAGTACGTTTGGAGAATATGGTCGATGTATTCGGCGTTTACTATAAAAATATTCTCATCATTTTTTGTAAGAGTGCAGTCCATGTTGGTAAGTATACTGAAATTCTGATTGCTTGAAAGCAGATACTGCATAAGAGTATCGTAATCATAATTATCTGCGTCAAATTCCATTATGTCAGCACATGCTTTTATAAACGTCAGAAGTGAGTTCTTTTCAGTATCTGAAATTGTATTTATTGTATTTAGCATTGAATATTCGTTAAGCTTGCACTTTTTTAGCGTATTACGAAAATTATACAGATGCCGCTTTGTAAAATGCGGTGTTATTTTTTTGCTTTTACATGAAACAATTTTTGTTTTTGATTTTATTTTAAAATCTTTTTGTTCTGTAAAGAAATCGTCCTTTATCGTATATAAAAAGCTTTTTTTATTTTTTTCAAGAACAATACAATCTTTGTCGGTGGATTTTGCCATGTAAATTGCAAAATCATCTGATGTATCAAGAGTAAGTCTGTCGGTACACTGAATACCGTCATATTCGTCATAAATATCACAGTAAAGCGTATTATCATCGGAGTATACGGTAATAAGTGATGGTTCGGAAGCATCAAAGCTAATGAGATTAGCATATATAACACCGCTGTTGTTTTCAAAAGCACCGTAGCGTGCAATGAGCGAATCTATTGTACAGTCAAACTCACTTGCATATGAAATGTTGCAGAAAACAGCACTCAGAAAAAATATAAGTATAGAAATTTTACGGATAATGCATCACCTCCTGATGTATTATATCCCAAAAATAAAATATTTTTCAGAATATACTTAAAATTTGCAATAAATTGTGATATAATACAAATATAAGAGTTCGGAGGATAAGGAATATGGTTTTCGCAAAAGCTATAAATGAAGAAAAAAAGGTTCTGCTTGCGGCGGTGAATGCAAAATATATCCATACAAGTCTGTCGGTGAGGACGCTGTATCGTTATGCAAACAGCAGTAATGTGGAATTTGCGGAATATACAATTAATGAGCATACTTTTGATGTCTTAAAGGATATTTATGAGAAGCATTGTAATACCGTGATGTTTTCGTGTTACATATGGAATATAGAGTTTGTTCTTGAAGTGGCGGCAAATCTTAAGAAGGTATCGCCAAAAACTCAGATTATACTGGGCGGACCTGAGGTGACTTTTGATTGTGAATATTATCTGGAGAAATATCCGTTTATTGATGCCATTATGTATGGCGAGGGAGAAGAAACGCTTAAAGAATGGCTTGAATCTGGCGATGATATAAATGGCATGGCGTTGCGCAAAAACGGCGAAATTATAAAAAATCCGCCAAGAAAAGCAATAAGTGACATAACTCAAATACCGTTTCCGTATACAGATGAAGACCTTGAGAAAAACAAGAATAAACTGATTTATTATGAATCAAGCAGAGGTTGTCCTTTTAATTGCAGTTATTGTATATCTTCCACAGACCATGGTGTACGCTTTAGAGATATAGAGGCTGTGAAAAGTGAACTGCTTAAATTTACTGAGCATAAAGTGAAGATTGTGAAGTTTACGGACAGAACCTTTAATGCAAACAGAAAAAGAACATGTGAGCTTATGAAATTTCTTATCGGAAATGCAGATGAAACAACTTTTCATTTTGAAGTGGCGGCAGATTTGATAAATGATGAGGTTATTGAGGTTTTAAAAACAGCGCCCAAGGGACTTTTTCAGCTTGAAATAGGCGTGCAGTCGACAAACGGGCGTGTGATTGATGCAATAGACAGAAAAACAGATTTTGAAAAAATAAGATATGCTGTAACTCAAATTAAAGAACAGTGCGAAATACATATGCACATGGATTTAATAGCAGGGCTTCCGTATGAGGATATTAATTCTTTCAAGAAGTCTTTTGACGATGTTTTTTCTTTACGACCTGATGTTTTGCAGTTGGGATTTCTAAAGCTTTTGCGTGGTACAAAAATAAGGGAAGAGGAGAGCTTATTTAATTACCGCTATACAGACAATCCGCCATATGAAATACTGGAAAATGATTTTATGACCTTTGATGATATTCTGCTTTTAAAGGGTATTGAGGATGTGTTTGAAAAATACTATAATAGCGGAGTATTTAAACGTGGAATTGAATATCTTTTAAAGCAATATGAGTCTGCGTTTGAGTTTTTCAAGAAGCTGTGGGAGTTTTATTTTGAGAAGGGATATAATTTGGTGGGTCAGTCGAGAAATTCGCTGTATGAGATTTTATGCGAATTTGAAGGCGGGCAAAGTGAGGCTTTTCGTGATTTATTGAAGATGGATTATCTTGAAAATAATAAAAATTCGTCAAGTCCGTCATGGTCTTTGATACCGTATGACCGTGACTTGTTAAAGCTTAGGTTTGAAATTCTGACAGAGGATTTTGTGAATGAGTATTTAAGTGAATATGCAGAGATTTCAGTTAAGGAAGCAGTAAAGTTTTTGCATTTTGAGAGATTTTTATATAGAAATGAAAAAAGGGAAGAGCATATAGTTATTTTTGACCGAAAGTATGACAGAATTGTGTATGTGCCTTAAATAAATCTGTATACAGGTTTATCCTCGTCAAATAAAATATGACGGAGCCAGTCATCTACAATAATACAGGCACCTGAGAGGAAAAACCATAAAATCATATACGGCAGACAAATCTGACCGAGAATGTTGTATGGCATATCTGAATAATTCCATACGTTCATTCCGAACTTAATATTAACGATATAGCCGGTGATAAATTCAAGTAAGGTTATAATTATGCACCCGAAAAACATCTGCAGAATTAGCGGAATGCCGTAATCGTAAAATTCATTTATCATACCGAGCGACAGAAAACATGTACCACCAAGGATGAACATTGTCCAGTGTGAGTAGCCACGCCATAAAAGCTCTATAAGAATATAGAAAATACCGCCCAGTGAAAACAGTATAAACCACTTGAATAAATGCTTCAAAATCAAAACCTCCGTGTATCATATATAAAATAGTATATGATACACGGAGGTTTTTTAAACATTAAATGTCAAGATTTGAAACGTATTTAGCGTTTGCTTCGATAAATTCACGTCTGGGCTCAACCTTTTCGCCCATGAGAATTGTAAATGTTTCGTCGGCAACTACTGCGTCTTCGAGGTCAACTCTTAAAAGTGTACGTGTTTCGGGATCCATTGTTGTTTCTTTAAGTTCGGGAGGGTCCATCTCTCCAAGACCCTTATAACGCTGAACCTTTGCGCTGGGCCCCATTTCAGCGATAAGTCTGTCACGTTCAACTTCATCAAAAGCAAATCTCTCTTCGAGGTTTTTGTTCTTGCCTTTGAAAACCTTAAACAGTGGCGGCTGTGCAATGTAAACATTACCGTTTTCTATAAGCGGTCGCATGTAACGGAAGAAGAATGTCAGAAGCAGTGTTCTGATATGTGAACCGTCGACGTCCGCATCGGCCATGATAATGATTTTTCCGTATTTGAGGTTATTTATGTCGAAGTCTTCACCGATACCTGCGCCAAGAGCCTGAATAACCGGCAAAAGTTTTTCATTTGAATATACCTTGTCAATACGTGATTTCTCAACGTTAAGCATTTTACCCCACAAGGGAAGGACAGCCTGGAAACGTCTGTTACGTCCCTGCTTAGCGCTACCGCCCGCACTATCACCCTCGACGATAAATAATTCTGCATAATCTGCACCTTCATCGGTACATTTAGCAAGTTTACCCAAAAGTGATGAGTTGGAAGCGTTGTTACTCTTTCTTGTAGCTTCTCTTGCACGCTTTGCGGCTTCTCTTGCACGTGAAGCGGTGATTGTTTTATCAAGGATAGTTCGTGCAATTCTCGGATTTTCTTCAAGGAATGCGCTGAATTTATCTGTGAGTGCATTTTCAACAAGCGCACGTGCTTCACTGTTTCCTAGCTTTGTTTTTGTCTGACCCTCAAACTGCGGTTCCATTACCTTAACCGAAATGATTGTTGTAAGACCTTCACGGGTATCTTCGCCTGAAAGATTGAGGTCTTTTTCTTTTAAGATATTATACTTTCTTGCATAATCGTTAAGAACTCTTGTCAGACCTGATTTAAAGCCTGTTTCGTGCATACCGCCGTCGATGGTGTGAATATTATTTGCGAAGCTCAGTATATTTTCTGAGTATGATGTTGTATACTGCATTGCAACTTCAACAACCATGTCATTACGCTTTGCGTCAAAATAAATAATGTCGTCATGGATGGGCTCTTTGCTCTTGTTAAGGTAGGTAACAAATTCCTTTATACCGCCCTCGGCGTATAAAACCAACTCTGTAGGCTCTTCTGCTCGCTTATCGGTAAATATGATTTTTACACCCTTATTAAGGAACGCCTGCTCTCTTAATCTCTTTGAAAGAACTTCATAATCGAATTCAGTTACTTCAAAAATTTCGGGGTCGGGAAGGAATGTGATTTTAGTACCGGTCTTGTC
>JAXJRQ010000090.1:0-3726 GCA_036310525.1 Clostridia bacterium | reverse complement strand
TATCATGCTTAGAATATCCTCGATGTCTCCGCTTTGTGTAAATTCAATATCCTCAATGGAAATGACGGCGTTATTACCGATAAGGAATTTATTGCTTAGTGCGTATTCAGCTTCAAGATAGGAGTTGTTCACATTACTGATATCGAAGTAGAAACCGCCTATTCCGCAGCTGATTGTTATGTCAAACGCCGAGATAATATCATTTTGCAGTATGTTAGCACATGAGGAAACAGTGTTAATATTTTTGTCGATGTCGTTTGTTTCAAATGAAAAGATTGTAACAACCTTGTTTTCGCTGGTCTTTATTGATAAGCTCTTTGCGTCTGTGTCGTTGCTTATTTTGTCTGCTCTGTTATATATTGCGTTCACATATTCGCCTATCATGTTGTCCGTCATTTCAGTAAAAATATCAAGGCGCTGGTCGATTTCCGTAAGCATAACAATATAATTATTTGGATAAAAGCTTATGTCAAGCAGCTTCAGGTAATTGGATATTTCATCGTATTTCTTGAATTCACCCGTAAGAATACCCAAAATCATCTGCCAGCGTATTGCAGGATAGCTTTTTATAAGCTGTTCCCGCATATCCTTGTCATTATCCGCAAGCATGTTGTATAAAAGCTCTAAATTAATACCCGAGCTGTTATCAAGCGGAAACTTTCTGTTGTTTTCCTTCATATGCATTACGATGGAATCAACAAACTTATCAATCGGGTCAAGGTTACGTGTTTCAAGCTTGTTGATGTAATAAACAGTGAAAATCAACATTAAAACCAAAATTGCCACAAGCGAGAAAATCATGTTGTATTTATATGTTGCGGAACGGCTCAGCGGCATCTGAATGTAGTATTTCAGACCGTGCGTACCGCTTTGGTCATAGTACAGATTGTATTTTTCGTGGTTTGAGTTTATCACGGTATTTCCGAACATATCCGTAAGCTCACCCGGCTTATACAATATGTTTGCCATGGTATAGTCTCTGTTTATTGAATTATACAGAACAGTGTCGTTTTTGTCGGTTATGTATATGTTCATAAAATCCTTGGCAAAGGTTTTTTTGAACACATTTGAAAACATAGACTGCCGTATGTTTAATACTATTGCACCACGGCTGAATGTGCCCGATACAGCAGGCAGCATTCTCACTATAGTTATGACAGGAGTGTTTTCGGGTTGCTTGTTGTAGCGATAGAATACGGAGAAGAGGTATTTTTGTTCTCTGTACGAATCAAGCCAACCGGTATCATTAAATTGCTGTGTGTTTGTGTATGCTCCCGTACTGAGTATCATGTCAGCCGCTTCGCTGTAAAGACAAATTGAGTCTATATATTCCGTTGATATTGCGGAGGAAATGAGCTTTTGCTGCAGCTGATGTGCGTCATATATGTTGTCTTTGGAAATTTTTCCGTCTATAAAATGCAACACATCATTATCCTGTGCCAGATTATCGGCAATATCTGAATATTGCTTGAGGTTATTTTCCACATTTGAACGCATCTGCAGAATTGTTTCATTTACAGTTGCAGTAAGCTCGTTTTCTATAGCGGAAATAGCCTTTAATGAGCTGTATGTGGAATATGCCGCAAATATCACGAAAATACATGAAATATACAGCAGTATACTGTATTTGATTTTCTTACCGTTTGTTGCCATTTGTTTTAAACAGCCTTTCTGTAATAAAATTTAATTAACCGTTAACGGTTTTTACAATAATGTCGGAAATGTTACGGTTTTTGATTACGATTGTTTTGCTCTCATTGGGCAATAAATCGAAATACAAATCAGAAACCTCCCATTCCTCTGCATCCTCAATATATACTCCGTGAGCGTATGCATTTGATGTGACGGTCACAAATGTGTCCTTGCCGTCAAAGTGTATATCGTCTATACTCACTTCTGATGCAGGTATATCCGACCAAACCTGTGAGTCTGTGCGATAAATTGCCTTGTCAAGCTCATGCGCTGTATCATATGCGTAAACAGCGCCGTTTTTAAGCTCATTTTCCGATACAGTAAGTTCTGTTATAAGCTTTGTGATGCCGTGCGGTGCACTGACGCTTAATTTGTTCTCACGTACTGTTTTTCCGTCAAAGCTTGTGTAGCCTACGCAGATTTCTTTGTTAACATCTTCATAGGAATCATTTACAAAGAACAGCGAGAAGCTGTCATCTGATTTTCTCAAAATCATTCTCTGCATTGCATACGCACGCTTTATAAAATAATATGATGGCTTGCGTCTTAAATAGTAATCAATCGGAGTCCAGCCTGCTTCGCCCCAACAATCGTTGTACATCCAGATGATGTTACCTCCGCAATAAGACTGTATTCTGTGCGCATCAATCGAATATGCATAAGTAATTCCCTGCACCATGCCACCGAATTTTATATATTCATCAAGTGTGGGATTTGCGTTGTTGTAATATTTTATAATGCCTCTTTCAATAAGCCCCGTATCGTCAAAGCCCTGAGCGCTCAAGTGATTCATTGTGTTGTTGTGCGTGATGAAAGCTGAGCTTTGCATGTCCACATTTTCCGTACCCATAAATTCAAAAATGGATTTTTTACAGCATGGTCCCAGGTGTCCGTATTCCGATACAAATTTAGCCGTATCAAGGTCATACTGAACGAGTGAAATAGCTCTGTCCTTGTCGTCACCGAGGAGGTGATTTTCCCAGCAATGCTCATCGCCTGCGTCGTTACTCTTTGCAAACGGACCGCCGTAGGGAGAGCTGTTCCAGTACGGAATTTCAGGTGAAAGGTTTCGCACATACTGCGGTGCAAGGTAATTGTAAATTTTTTCGCCGCCGAAAAATTCGAGATTTTCCTGCCATATTTCGTAGAACTGATGATTTTCATTTGAACCGCACCACAACGCCATCGAGGGATGGTTTCTTATACGCTTTATCTGATATTCAAACTCTTTTTGCACAAGAGCAAAGTATTCATCATTTCTGTCGGGCACCATACTGCATGCAAACATAAAATCATGCCATACGAGCATACCGTACTTATCGCAAAGCTCGTAGAATACGTCATTCTCATACAAACCGCCGCCCCAGATACGCAGTATATTAAAATTAAGGTCACGAGCCGAATTTATAAGTGTATCAAGCTTTTCGGGCGTAATTTCGGTGTAAATTGAATCTGACGGAATCCAGTTTCCGCCTTTTGCAAATATGCGTTTGCCGTTTATAACAAATACAAATTCATTTTCTGCTTCATTGAGCGCATCGGTGCTTATATTGATTGTACGTATGCCGAATTTCTGCTCAAAGGTCTCACATTTTCCTCCGTAGCACACTTCAATTTTTGCGCAATACATATTCTGCTCACCATAGCCGTTTGGCCACCATAGCTTCGGTGACTCGACGGTTATATAAAAGTCGGTGAAGTTAATTCCCGATTTCACAAAAACCGCTTTTGAAGCGTGCGCAACCGTTTCGCCGTCAAAAATAATATCTGCGGAAATTTCAGCGTTTATTGAACGGCTGATGTTTATGTTTTTCGTTTCAACCTCAAGCTTTAAAAGTGCGCTTTCGTTAATACTAAGCGTTGAAGCATGCACACTGCTTATGTTAAGCTCGCAAACGCCCTCAAGATAAGCGTTACCCGTAATACCGCAGGTGGGTATTCTCGGACACCAGTCCCAACCGAAAACGTGCTGTGGCTTTCTGAGTAAAGCACGTCTGTAGTCAGAGCGTGTTTTTGTGAAAAAGTCGCATATAG
>JAXJRQ010000089.1:0-10689 GCA_036310525.1 Clostridia bacterium | reverse complement strand
GCTCTTATCTTCTTCGGAGAGGATTTCGGGATTCATGTTCGGACAGTCACGTCTGTGAACACTTACGCCTCTGCCCCGTGTAATAAATCCGACAATATCATCACCCGAAACAGGACCGCAGCAGTGAGCAAGGCGCACAAGGCAGTTATCTATACCTTTTACTATAATACCCTTGCTTGAAGTTTTCGGCTGATAGGGAGTTGATGTATCAACTTCGGGTTCTTCCTGTGCTTTATTTTCCTTTTGAAGCTTGAGCCAGTTTTCACGAAGGCGCAGTACAACCTTTTGAGAGGTAAGCGCACCGTAACCGACTCCTGCATACAAATCGTCAACATTATTAAATCCGTAGCGCTTTGTGAGAATTTCAACCCATTCGGGTCTGAAAAGCTGTGCGTGAGTATTGCCGACACGTCTTAATTCGTGCTCGATAAGCTCACGGCCGTGCTCTATATTTTCATCTCTGCGTTCACGCTTGAACCACTGGTTAATTTTATTTCTAGCCGCAGAAGTACGGCATATTTTCAGCCAGTCACGACTCGGACCACGTGTATTTGCAGTAAGTATTTCAATTATTTCACCGTTATTTAAAATATAGTTATTGGGAACGATTTTTCCGTTAACCTTTGCACCGCTCATTTTATAGCCGACCTGTGAATGGATGGCAAATGCAAAATCAATAACGGTGCTTTTTGCGGGAAGAGATATAACCTTGCCCTGAGGTGTAAATACAAACACTTCGTCGGTAAATAAATCAAACTTCAATGCATGGAAAAATTCGTCTGTATCAATTATTTCTGTTTGCGTATCAAGGAGCTGACGTACCCAGTTAAGCGTACCGTCCATATCGTTGGTACCGCTTTTGCCTTCCTTGTACTTCCAGTGTGCGGCGATACCTTCTTCGGCAACCTTGTGCATTTCCCATGTACGTATCTGAATTTCAAACGGTGTTCCGTTAGGACCTATAACCGTAGTATGAAGTGACTGATACATATTGGGCTTTGGCATCGCAATATAGTCTTTAAATCGCATCGGAACAGGTGTATATAAATCGTGAACCATACCTAAAACAGCATAGCAATCAGCAACACTGTCTACGATAATACGAAGTGCGAACAAATCGTATAATTCTTCAAGCGTTTTGTTCTGTGTATACATTTTTCTGAAAATACTGTAAAAATGCTTTGCACGTCCTGTAACCTGACCTTTGATATTCAAATCGGAAAGCTTTTTTTCAAGCAGATTCATGATTTCTGCTATAAACTGTTCACGCTCGCTTTTTTTCTGGTTTATGCTTGTGCGTATTTCCTCGTAGGCTATAGGGTCAAGATATTTAAGTGATAAATCCTCAAGCTCAATCTTGATTTTAGACATACCCAAACGATGGGCGAGAGGAGCATAAACATCAAGCGTTTCTTTGGAAATCAGAAGCTGTTTATGTTGCGGCATGAAATTCAAGGTACGCATGTTGTGAAGGCGGTCGATGAGCTTTATAACGACTACCCTTATGTCCTTTGACATTGCAAAAAACATTTTTCTGAGATTTTCAACCTGCTGTTCTTCACGTGTGTTGTACTGAATCTGCTTCAGCTTTGTAACACCGTCAACAAGCTCTGCAACATTCGGACCAAAGAAAGCTTCTATGTCTTTATATGTATAAGGAGTGTCCTCAATTACGTCATGTAAAAGACACGCAATAATTGTTGTTGCGTCAAGGTTAAGCTGTGATGCGATATAAGCAATCTGCACGGGATGCTCTATATATGGCGCACCGCTTCTGCGGAACTGATTTTTATGTGCATTTTTCGCAAGGAAATATGCAACATAAATAGCATCCGTATTTGATGAGGGACTGTACTGCGCAACTCGTTCGGCAATAGTGTCAATAAGTACATCGGTATTTTCGTTATTATGCTGTTCGATTTTTTCAGGTGACAAAATTGAAAGATTGTCAGTTGACATTGCCGAACACCTCCTTTTTTACATAAGCTTTATATCTTTGACAATAAGCTGTACCTGTTCACGTCCCTGATAATGGTTTATATCCATATGGAATGCAACACTTACAGGCTTTTTTGCATTGAGCATTGGAAGCATGTGCCCGAGCCCGAATGCAATACAGTTTATAGTTTTGCCGTTTTTTGATATTTTAAGACGTAAATGCTTGTTATCGGCACCGACAACGGCAGCGTCGGCAACCTGAACGTTTTCAATGGCAAATACGGGTTTTTCGTTATTCATACCGAAAGGCTCAAGCTTGTTTAAGGCATTGACAGACTCGATTGAAATGTCATTTTCACTTATCGGACAATCAATTAATAACTGTGGAATCATGTCATTTGCTGTGAGATTGTCATCGGCATATTTATTTATCTTCTTTGAAAAATTATCAATTTCTGATTCGTTTATGCTAAGACCGGCTGCAGCGGCATGACCTCCGAAATCAACGAGTGTATCACTGCACTCTGAAAGCGCATCAAAGAGATTTAATGAGGGGATTGAACGTCCCGAGCCTTTGCCTTCGCCGTTTTCATCGGTTGAAATGAGAATACACGGTTTATAATATAAATCGCTTATTCTTGATGCGACTATACCTATAACTCCATGATGCCAGCCTCTTTTATATAATACAATTACCTTTTTCTTTTCAAAATTCACGTCTGCGGCAATCTGTTCCATTGCCTCGTCGTATATTTCCTGCTCTGTAAAACGTCTGTTGCTGTTTTCTTCGTCAAGCTCGGTGGCAATCTTTAATGCTTCTTCTTCATTGGAAGTAAGAAGCAGTTCAACGGCAGTTGAAGCGCTTGAGAGTCTGCCTGCGGCATTAAGCCTTGGTGCAATAGTAAAAGCGATTGATGAAGCGGTTATCGGGCGCTTATCTGCACCTGATACCTTTAATAGCGCACGTATGCCGGGGCGTGAAGAATTGCGTATTGCGCTAATCCCCTTATCAACAATAACTCTGTTTTCATCTGTCAGCGGAACCACATCCGCAATAGTGCCTATGGTGACAATATCAATGTATTTCATAAAACATCCGGTGGTATTCATTTTAAGAGCCATGGCAAGCGCAAGAACAAGCTTGAATGCCACGCCGACACCTGCCGCACCATCAAACGGATAAGTTGAATCGGGGCGTTTGGGATTTATGATTGCGCATGCGTCTTCGGGAAGACGCTCCTTGCATGTGTGATGGTCCGTAATGATTACGTCCATACCAAGCAGCTTGGCAAATGAAACCTCACCTAAAGCTGTTATACCGCAGTCAACAGTTATAAGAAGTCTGACACCCTGTTTTATAAAATTATTGACTGCTTTTATATTTATTCCGTATCCCTCATCCTTGCGGTCGGGAATGTAGTAGCTTACATCTGCGCCTATAGAGGACAGAAAATCCTGCATAAGCGTGGTAGAGGTTATACCGTCAACGTCATAGTCACCGTAAATGACAATTTTTTCTTTGTTTTGGATAGCAGAAATAATTCTTTCGACAGCTTTATCCATGTCGTTCATAAGCATAGGATTTCTGATGCTTTTCATGGTTTTTGCCAGAAATGCACTTACATCCTCCATAGCGATATTTCTGTTCATCAGTATGGTAGCTATCACCGGCGGAAGATTAAGGTTTTTGCTGAACTTTGCAATCTCCTGCGTATTTAGTTCTTTATTGCGGTATTTCCAAATCTTATCAATCATTCGCTATCTCCAAAAAGTAAACAAAATCTTACCTAATTATATCATTTTTGCAAATGAATTTCAAGTAAAAGAATATATTTGTAATGCTAAATTAATAATTTATGTATAAAATATGAATAAAAACTAAAAAACGCACCGTAAAAACGATGCGTTTAGTAGTCATATTATCAGTTTGAAGCTGTCAGCACAACAAGAACAAGTGTTGTTATCAAGAACAAAATAGCAACAGTAGCTGTAAGCTTAACAAACATAGCTTCTTTTGTGGTACCGCCTGCTTTTTTGAAGAATGAATCTCCCATATCTGATGAAGCACCCTGGATGCCTCTCATACCGGGATCTTTACCTTCCTGAATAAGTACTACAAAGATAAGTATACAAGCAACTATAATGTGAAGAACTAAGAACAGAGTATTCATTTTCAAACCTCCTTTTCTGTTTTAAATATATCAATACCTAACTATTATACCATAAATTTATTAATTTACAAGATTTTTTTGAAAAAAAGTTAAAAAAATTTTAAAAATCCTCTGTACTAAATCATTAAAGTTTGGTATAATAAGAGTTGAAGATAAGAAAAAACGGTGAAATTCTACGTTTTAAAATTTTATGAAAGGCTTATTTATATGTCTGAGACTGATGAAAGAAAAGAACGTGCCGTACTTGCAGGAGTGCATACGGGACAGCGTGACGTGCTTAATGATACAACAGATGAATCAATTGCTGAGCTTGAAGAACTCGTAAAAACTGCGGGTGGAGAGGTCGTATGTACGGTTATACAGAATAAATCCGATATTGAGGCGGCGACCTATATGGGTATAGGCAAGCTTGAGGAAATTAAAATGGCCGTTGAAGCATTGGAAGCAGATATGGTTGTTTTTGATGATGAGCTTTCGCCTGTTCAGATAAGAAATATATCTGATTTTATCGGTGTGAAAATTCTTGACCGCTCAACGCTTATTCTTGACATTTTTGCGATGCGTGCAAAAAGCGGAGAGGGTAAATTGCAGGTTGAGCTTGCTCAGTTAAAATACAGACTCCCAAGACTAAGAGGCCTGGGTAATGAGCTTAGCCGTACAGGTGCAGGTATTGGTACAAGAGGTCCGGGTGAGAGCCGTCTTGAAAATGACAGACGTCACATAAGACGAAGAATATCGGCACTTGAAGAACAGATAAAGGAATTGAAAAAACATCGTTCGCTGATACGTGAGCGACGGGAAAAGGACGGCGTTGTAACTGCGGCACTTGTTGGGTATACAAATGCCGGTAAATCAACTCTTTTAAATCTTCTTACGGGTTCGGATGTTTTTGCGGAGGATAAGCTTTTTGCAACGCTTGACCCGACATCAAGGGCGATAGTGCTTGAGGATAACAGAAAGATTTTACTTGTGGATACCGTTGGGTTTATCAGAAAGCTTCCGCATAACCTGATTGAAGCGTTTAAATCAACTCTTGAAGAAGCTGTGGTTGCGGACATACTTATTCATGTGATAGATGCCTCTAACGAAGAACGTGATAACCATATCAGCGTAGTGGAGAGCGTTCTTGCTGAGATAGGCGCATCAGATAAGCCTGTAATCGGAGTGTTCAATAAGTGTGATAAAACTGATGAAGAACTTATTATAAACAACAAATACGATGCAAATGTCTGCATCAGTGCAAAGTATAATAAAAATACAGATAAGCTTATAACGGCAATTTCTGAGGTTGCACCGGGACGCAAACAGCGTGTAAGGGCAATAATTCCGTACAGTGAAGGCAGTCTTGTGAATGAACTGCATGAGCATGAAAAGGTTATAAGTGAAGAATACAGCGAAAACGGCACAGTAATGGAGCTTATGGTGGACGCTGTTATGTACGAAAGAATAAAGGAGTATATTGATGTCTAAAAAGGACTCATATAAAACAGTTTCGTGGGAAAGCGAAACTTCTATGGTGGAAAAAAAGTCAAAGTTTATTGCAAACGTAAGACCTGTCAGTGATGAGGCGGAAGCGTTGGAATTTTTAAATAAAATCCGTTCAAGGTATCCTGATGCTACGCATAATGTGTATGCATATGTGATAGATGAAAATAACATTTTCAGATATTCGGATGATGGTGAACCCTCAGGAACAGCAGGTATGCCGGTGCTTGACGCCATCAGAAAAGCAGGAATAGTTGATGTGGCTGTTGTTGTTACGAGATATTTCGGCGGCACTCTTCTTGGAACAGGCGGACTTGTACATGCATACGGTACATCGGCAAGTATGGGACTTAATGAATCAAAGGTTGTCATACGTGAAAAATGTGATATTCTTGCAGTGACTGTAGATTATACACTGGTCGGGAAAATACAATATAAAATTTCAAGTGACGGTTTCTTGCTTGAAGATACCGTGTATGCAGATGAGGTTACTTTTAAAATATGCTCACCAATTGATATGACAACGCAGCTAATCGCTCAGATGACTGATATAACTAACGGCAAAGCGGTATGCAATATAGTAGATAACAAATATGTGGATAAAGAGGTGTAGACAGATGGCAAAGAAAAAACCAAAGGTATTTAAAATGATTTTGGGTCTGATATGTGCGGCATTGCTCGCAGGCGGCGGATATTATGCAGGCTACAGTAATCATGCCTCAAGTATTATTTCAGCAATCCCGAAGGAAAAGCTTACAAAAGAAGAAAAACCTGCAACAGCAGTTGATTCGACAAACATTAAAGAGAGCGAAAGTCCTGATGCAACAATAAAGCCTGATGCAGGCAAGTACATAGGAAAAAGCGAAAAAACAGCTGTAGACGGTACATGGTCCGAGATTGATGACTATGAATGGGATATAAATTCCGATGGTGAGGAAGAGAAGGTTTCTCTGTATACCTCAGCTGAAAAAGACGGCGATGAGATACTGTGGAATGATTCGCAGAAATGGGTGCTTGAGGTTAAAAACAGCGAAGGATATTACATATTACTCAATCAGAATATTTCAAACGGCAGAGCGTATTTTGACGTTGATGAAATAAGTGATGAGGTATACGCAATTACGCTATATATCACCTCCTCGCAGGGAATAAGCATAAAGCAGTATACATACGATAAGACGGGCTTTGTAGAAAAACAGGTCGGTCAGGTAAATCTGGTGAATAAATTACATTCAGGTATTCCTTCATACAGATAAAAAGAATAAATATTCACAAATATGCAGTGTCAAAACTGCATATTTTGAGTTATTATGGAATATTTTTTGAATAATGCTTGCAATTTTATGCAAAATAATGTATAATAATACAAATGATAATGAAAGGATTTTTCCTATGCTTAATGAGATAAAAGAACTTGATAAGAAATATTATATGAATACTTTCGGTGAAAGGTTGTCGGTGTGCTTTAAATCGGGAGACGGAATGAAGCTGATAAGTACGGAAGATAAGGTGTATTATGATTTCCTTGGCGGAATAGCTGTAAATTCGCTTGGTCATAATCATCCGGTATTTATAAATGATTTGAAGGAACAGCTTGATAAGGTGATACACACATCAAGCCTTTACTACATAGAAAATCAGGCAAAGCTTGCCGAAAAGCTTGTGCAAAGTACATGTGCAGACAGGGTATTTTTCTGTAACAGCGGTGCGGAAGCGAATGAGGCGGCATTTAAGCTTGCAAAAATTTATTTTTATAAAAAGGGAATGGATAAGACTGAAATAATATCTCTTGACCATTCTTTCCACGGAAGAACACTTGCAACGGTTGCCGCAACGGGTCAGCCTGCATATCAGGCACCGTATAAACCGCTCACACCGGGATTTATTCAGGTAGAACCTAATGATTTTGCGGCTCTTGAGAGTAAAGTGACTGAAAAAACCGCAGCGATTATTATGGAGCTTATTCAGGGCGAAAGCGGTGTTCATCCTATGGATGAAGAGTATGTGCGAAAAGTACGCAAGCTTTGCGATGATAAGGGCATTTTCCTTATATTTGATGAAGTGCAGACGGGTATGGGACGTACGGGACATCTTTTTGCACATCAGATGTACGGTGTTTATCCCGATATGTTTACTTGTGCAAAAGCTTTGGGTGCAGGTGTGCCTATAGGTGCATTGTGTGCATCAGAAGAAGCGGCATCAGGCTTTGAACCGGGCGACCATGGCACGACCTTTGGCGGAAATCCTTTTGCAACAGCTGCAGGTCTTTCAGTGTTTAAAATTCTCGAAAATGAGAAGCTTGTTGAAAACGCAAATAAGATGGGACTGTTTTTTAAAGAAAAGCTTATTGACTTGAAAAACAAACATTCAGATAAGATTGTGGATGTACGCTGTGCAGGACTTCTTATAGGAATTGAGCTTCGTGAGGATATTGCAAAGCCGGTATTTACAAAGCTTTTTGAGGACGGATTTTTAACAAGCCTTTGCAAGGGTAAAACAATTCGTGTGGCACCGCCGCTTATTATAACAAAGAATGATATTAATTTGTTTGTCAGCGAACTTGACATAATATTAAGTAAATAAAGTTGAAAGGATGAATAATTATGCAGGATTTAATTAGTTTACATGATTTAACCACTGAGGAGATTAAAAATTTACTGGAGCTTGGATTAAAGCTTAAGAAAGAACAGAAGAGCGGAATTGCGCACCCTATACTTAAAGGGAAAACACTTGGTATGATTTTTACCAAATCATCAACAAGAACACGTGTTTCTTTTGAAGTGGGAATGACACAGCTTGGCGGTTATCCGCTGTTCCTGTCATCTAATGATATACAGCTTGGCAGAGGTGAGACAATTCACGATACAGCAAAGGTTCTTGAACGTTATCTTGACGGTATCATGATAAGAACATATGCTCATTCTGATGTAATTGAGCTTGCCGAGGAAGCATCAATTCCGGTTATAAATGCGCTTACTGACTTACTCCATCCGTGTCAGGTTCTTGCCGACCTTATGACTACATATGAGCATAAGGGTAAGCTTGAAGGATTGAAGCTTGCCTATATCGGTGACGGTAATAACATGGCACATTCACTTATGTACGGATGTGCAAAGGCAGGTATGAACTGTGCGATTGCAACACCGTCAGGCTATCAGTGTGACGCTGAGGTTGTTGAAAATGCAAAGGCTGATTTTAAGGCTTCAGGAAAAACACTTCTTCTTACAGAAGACCCCGTTGAAGCAATCAAAAATGCTGATGTGGTTTATACAGATACTTGGGTATCAATGGGTCAGGAAAGTGAAAAGGCAGAAAGACAAAAGATTTTCATGCCGTATCAGGTTAATAAGGAATTGTTTGCACATGCAGATTCAGATGCGGTATTTATGCATTGTCTGCCTGCATACAGAGGCTTTGAGGTTACAGAGGATGTAATTGATGGAGCACACAGTGTAATATTTGATGAAGCGGAAAACCGTCTTCATGCCCAGAAAGCTGTTATGGCAACATTAATGGGTTGATAATTTGATAAATTACGGAAAGGAGGAGGACGTTTGTCTGCAGAAGAGTTATACATACGCATGGCGGAATATGACGATATTGATGATATATTGAAAATTACCGCCGATGCATTTATAAACTATCAGAAATTATCAGGTGCATCAAAGCTTGATGCTCTGGAAGAAGAATACGATACAGTAAAACGGGACATTGATACAAAGCTCGTGTTTGCAGCGGTTCTTGGGAACGAGGTTGCAGGCTGTGTGCGTGTTAAAATTTTCCCTGACAAATGTGCCTATCTCACAAGATTTGCGGTTAAAACCGATATTCAGAATAAAGGAATAGGCAAGGCTCTTATGAGTGCTGTTGATGATGCTATGATTGAAAATTCGGTCAAAGAAATTTCACTTCATACGGGAGCTGAAATTGCATCTTTGATGAATTTTTATACACAGCTTGGATTTTCGACAAAATCGGTTGAAAGCTCACGAGGTTATAAAAGAGCGTTGCTTGTGAAAAAATATTTATGACATATTAAAGACACTTCCACATATAATAATTTAGAAATTTATTATATGCGGGGTGTCTTTTGTTATGAAAAAATATTTTTTATCGGCTAATACGTGTGAGGGATATGTTAATTTTTATCCCGAAGAATCAAAAAAACTCAGTCGTGTTTATACCTTGACCGGAGTGTCCGATTTAGGCGTTTGTGAAGTGATAAAAAACGCAGCAAAAGAATTTTTTGCAGATAAGTTGATTTTAAATCCGTCAAATCCTGAAATGGTATACGGTTGTATAATTAAAGATATAGGAATATTCGGAGAGGGAATGAAAAAAACGATATATGACGATGAAAATTATAAAGGACTATATTATGCATATAAAAAAGCTAAAAAAGTGCATGACGACTGGGAAAAAATATATGTTTCCAATATGGATATAAAACAGCTTAATAACTTTTGTAAAAATATAGAGGAAACAATTTTAGCAGATAAAAAAGGGACGGAAAAAGGCGTGGATAGTATCGGATTTTTCGGGGCATCAACACCTGAAAAACCAATAAATTATATAAATGAGCTTACAAAAAATATTCGTAAAAGATATTTTATAAAGGGCAGACCGGGGACGGGAAAATCTACATTTTTAAAGAAAGTAAGAGCAAAAGCGAATGAGCAGGGATTTGATACGGAAACATATTATTGCAGTTTTGATCCCAATAGCCTTGATATGGTTGTGATACCGGAATTGTCGGTGTGTGTATTTGATTCAACTGCACCGCACGAGCTGTTTCCTGAAAGAAAAAATGATGAAATACTTGATTTTTATCTTGCCGCAGGTCTTTTTGGTACAGATGAAAAGCATAAAAAAGAGCTTAGCGAAATATCGGAGGAATATAGTAAGCTTATGAATGAAGGTAAGGAATATCTGAAAAAAATACGTGCTTCACAATCGGAAGGAGTAGTGTGTGAAAATAAGGCAGAAATATATGACTCGGTGAGAGAGTTTTTACTTAAAATTTAAATTGTAATTTATCGGGATGATGAATATTATGATATTGTAGGGGCGGATGCCTACATCCGCCCGTGAATAT
>JAXJRQ010000088.1:0-15291 GCA_036310525.1 Clostridia bacterium | reverse complement strand
TGGGACGCGGACACTCTTGCACCGGTTATAAATGATATTACTCTGAAAAACAATATGATAATAAACTATTAAGATTGTGAGGAAGAACAAGTGACAGCGAAAACAGTAAAAAAAGCGGAAACAGCCGCAGAGAAAAAGCTTCGGAGACAGAAAAACCGAACACTTTTTATAAACAACATCGATTTGTATCTGTTGCTTTTGCCGGCATTGGTATATCTCTTTATCTTTAAGTATATACCGATGGGCGGACTGGTTATTGCTTTTCAGAACTATAATATTTTCAAGGGTATAACGGGAAGCGAATGGGTAGGGTTTGCCAATTTTGCAAAGCTGTTTACATATGATGAGTTTTATAAGATACTGGGAAACACCCTTGCCATAAGCGTGACAAAAATAGTGCTTCTGTTTCCGGCACCCATCGCCATCGCACTGTTTCTGAACGAAATACGAAGCCTTACGCTTAAAAAGACGATTCAGACGGTTATATACTTTCCATACTTTTTGTCATGGATAATCGTGGCGGGTATATTCTTCAATATACTTTCCACCTCGGGGGGTCTGCTTAACAACCTGATAGTTAAGCTCGGCGGTCAGCCGGTTCCCTTCCTATATGACAACAGATATTTCAGATGGGTCATGATTCTGTCTCACGGCTGGAAGACAGTCGGCTGGAACTCAATCGTGTTCATTGCCGCCATAGCCGGCATAGACCAGGAAATGTATGAGGCGGCAGAGGTAGACGGTGCGTCACGCTTCCGCCGTATGATAAGCATCACGCTTCCATCTATAGTTCCGACTATTATAATGATGTTCATTCTGACAATAGGTCATATACTCGACGCGGGGACAGAGCATATCCTCACGATGTACAATCCGCTTGTATATGACACAGCCGATGTAATAGGTACATATGTGTACAGAATGGGTATCGGAAAGATGGACTACAGCTTTAGTGCGGCCGTTGGTATGTTTGAGTCGCTTGTTGGTCTGGTTCTTGTCCTGACGGCAAATTATCTCAGCAGAAAATGGACTGAACACAGTATTTGGTAAAGGCGGAGGCAGAAAATGAAAAATAAAAATAAAAATAAAATTGTTACAACATCGCCCGGAGATATATGTCTGGATATATTCGTTAATGTATTTTTAATGCTTGTTGCGCTGTCTATGCTGATACCGTTTATGAATGTTATATCAAAGGCTTTCAGCGCAGACTGGGCTATAATCTCGGGAAAGGTCGGAATTTTCCCGGTTGATTTTAACTGTGATGCGATAAAGCACGTTGTAACCTCAGGCTCGTTTTGGAACTCGCTTTATATATCGGTGTTCGTCACCGCACTGGGTACTCTGTGCAATCTGATAATGTCGGTGACAACGGCTTATGTGCTTTCAAAAAGATACCTGCCCGGCGTGAAGACGATAATGCTTTTGTTTGTGTTCACAATGCTTTTTGGCGGAGGTATGGTACCAAACTACCTGTTGATGAAAAAGCTGAACCTGATTAACAACCTTGCGGTGCTTGTCCTTCCGTCGCTTATATCGGTGTATAATATGATAATCATAAAGAGTTATTTCGAGGGACTTCCCGAAAGTGTTGAAGAATCGGCAAGATTAGACGGGGCGGGAAACCTGACTATTTTGTTTAGAATAGTTCTTCCGATGTCCACACCGGTTCTGGCAACGATTGCTCTGTTTTACGCGGTGTATCACTGGAACAACTATATGGGACCGCTTCTTTACATCAACAAGTCGAATCTGAAGCCGCTTCAGCTGTATCTGAACGATATATTGCTTGAGGCTCAGGACACCGGAGTTGACAAAACAAGCAGCGAATTAATGAATGTCACGGGTGAAGGTGTACGCTCGGCGACAATCGTCCTGTCAACTCTGCCGATTCTCTTGGTATATCCGTGGCTTCAGAAGTATTTCGTAAAGGGTATTACCATAGGCTCGGTTAAGGGTTAAATTTTAAAAATAATAAATCTGTAAAATAATAAATTTGTAAAAGTATAAAAAAAGGAGGATTTTTATTATGAACAAAAAAAGAGTTTCGGTGATTCTTGCTCTGTCTCTAGTTGCGGGTGTCGCCGCACTTCCCGGCTGCGGAAAAAAGGAGGCGGCAGAGAAGCCGACCTTGAAAATTCTCACCACTTATTCAAACGAGGATCTGAACACAACAGAGGTTGCACAACTTCTTGAAGAAAAGACAGGATATAAGGTTCAGTATGATATGCTTCCGCAGAAGAATACATATGACAAGTTAAATCTTATACTCTCGGGCGGCGATGATTATGACATTGTTGCTATGGGAAACAATAAAACCGTTTTTGCAAATTACGCTAAAAGCTCTGCGCTTACCGAGCTTGATACCCTTCTTGATAAGTACGGAAGCAACCTTCGCAGCAAGATCTCACAGGAGAGCTATAATATGCTTAAGGTTGACGGAAAGCAATACGGAATCCCAAACACCTCGGGCGTGGCGGTGTCAAACAGCATTGCGGTACGCAAGGACTGGCTTGACAAGCTCGGACTTAAAGTCCCCGAAACAATCGATGAATTCACAAATATGCTTAAAGAATTCAAAGAGAAAGATCCCGGCGGAAACGGTCAGAAAAACGTACCGTTCGTAATCCCGTCAACGGGGGTGTTCTCGCCTAATCTTCAGGGTTCTTTCGGCCTGGCAACAGACTGGAATGACATTGACGGAAAGCTTGTGCCTAACCTTGAAAGACCTGAAATGGTGAAGTATCTTGAATATATGCGCTCGTTGTATCAAAAGGGGTATCTTGATCCCGAATTTGTTGCGCTTAACAACACAACCGCAGAGGAAAAATTTAGTTCGGGAACCGCGGGCGCGATTGTGCTCAGCTGTTTTAAATTCAATACAATAGATGACACCCTCAAAAAGGTTTGCCCCGATGCCGAAATCGTTTACCTTCCGCTTCTCAAGGGCGAAGGCGGAGTCTCGGGTATACAGAGCAACGCAACAAACCTTGATAAGATAGTATTTGTGCCGAAAATTTCAAAGCATCCCGAGGACGCTGTTAAATGGATGGATAAGAAGCTCGATGACGATTTGTTCAGAGAATTCACTATCGGCAGCGAGGGCGTTCACTATGAAATCAAGGATGGCTCATATTATCCCATACTTCCCATATTCTTTGACGAGAGAAATATATCTTCAATGTATCTCACGGGAATAGATGAGAAGAAGTATCCCGAGTATTGGCAGGCGCGTATCCGCAAGGATGAACGTATATACAAAGGCTGGGATTATCTTAATCACGATTCAAGCTATGCCGATAATATGAAAACGCCTGTCCTTGCCGATGCGCCGTACATAGACGGCTATGATGATGTCATTCAAAAGCTCAGCAGCGATAACAGCGATTTTGTCGTTAAGACAATCGCGGGCAGCGGCGATATAGAACAGGCGCTTTCCGACTATGTGAATACATGGAAGGCAAACGGCGGCGAAAAGATGACCGAAGCGGTTAATAAGTGGTACGCCGAAAACAAAAAATAATTTTTACGATAATAAATATTTCGCAGGCGATGGGGGGCTGAAAAGCGCCCCTGTTTGCGACAACGGAGGTTTTTTATGAAGAAGAGAATTTTATCGTGCATTCTGATGATTTCATGCCTTATGACAAGCGCCTATGCTTATTTTGACGATGTGACGGATTCAGACTGCGAAGAGCAGATAAACCTTTTGACGGCGCTGAATATATTTTCCGGTTATGATGACGGACTCTTCCATCCCGAGGATACATTGACAAGGGCAGAGCTTGTAACAATCATCACGCGTATGATGAATGTCGGCAATATAGATATAAACAGCTATACATACTATAAGGATGTAGACGCCTCGTACTGGGCACTGTCGGCGATTAATGTTGCAACGGCACAGGGAATAATAAACGGCTATGAGGACGGAACCTTCAGACCCGACGGTAACGTTACGGTAGCGGAGATGGTTAAGGCGATTCTCTGCGCGCTCGGCTATGGCGGAATAGCCGAGACTTCGGGCGGTTATCCCACCGGCTATATGTCGCTTGCGGCAAAGAATAAGCTGACCGTCGGAGTCAGCGGCGGAATCAATGACGCAGCCACACGTGCCGACGCAGCAAAAATTATTTATGCCGCGCTGACGGTTAAGCTTGCCGAGACAACGGGCGAAGAGAAATATGAGATAGGTGACAGAACCGTGCTTGACAGTATCCTCGGTGTACACAAGCGCGAAGGAACGGTGACGGCGACTAAGCTTGCAAGCACCGTTCCTTCGGATGAGCTTGACGATGATGAAATTGTTATAGACTCGGTTAAATATAAAATAAACGACGAATTTTTACAGGAACTTGTCGGATATAAGCTTACGTTTTATGTCAGAGAGCGATCGGACGGCGATACGGAAATAGTTTATTATGAGATTGACACCCCCGAATCCGCCGCGGTGTGGGTTGCGGCGGAAGATGTGCTGAGCGGTGACAGCGGCTTTTCGCTTACAAATTTTGTGTATTATGAAAACGATAAACGAAAAACGCTCAGACTTGGTGCGGATTATGTTTCGTATAACGGAGAGAGCGTTCCCGCGTCGCTTGATTTGTTTGACATAAAAGACGGAAATATCCTGCTTATCGATTCAGACAGCGACGGTGCTTATGAAACTGTTTTTATAAACAGCGGAATAACGATTGTTGCCGACAGGATAAATAAAAAAGACAAAATTATATCAGATAAGATTATAAGCAACAGAAAGATTGACCTTATGCCGGAGGAAAACGCACGTGAGGTGAGCATAACCAAAGACGGCAGAAGTATAGAATTCTCTGAGATAAAGACCGGAGATGTTATAACATATACCGAAAGCCACGACAAAAAGCGTGCAACCGCCTCCGTATCAGAGAAAAAGGCGGACGGCGTTGTTACATCGACCTCAAACGGTTCAGACAAGCTTTATGTTTATATAGGAAAGGACAAATATATAATCCGCGGCTCGGCATATGATATACTGAATGATAACGGAATTCTTGCGGCGATTATGCCGGGCACACAGATAAATATATATCTTGACGTGTACGGAAATGCAGTATATGCCGACTTAAAGGGTAAGACAAATGAGAAGTACGGCGCGCTTATAGCCGCTTACAAAAAAGAAGAAGGCTTAGATGTATCGGTCACGCTTCGAATATATCCCGAGAGCGGCGATGTGACAGATTTTAAGCTTGCTGACAAGGTGACTGTCCGCAAGGGCTATGAAAAGGAAAGACTGGAGCCGTCGCAGGTTTTTGATAAGCTTGCCGACAGCGCACTTAATAAAGATGATGATGAATTTAAACACCCGATGTTTCAGCTGATAAAGTTCAAAACGGATGAAGAGGGCAATATAAATTCAATCAGTATTGCCGATAAATCGGCTGACGGAAAGCCTATACGCGATTCGGGAAGGTTTGCGCTTGACTTTACGGCTGATAAATTCAGAACAAACCAAAAGGATGTTATAAACGCCGCATATCTCATAGACTCGGCAACAAAGATTTTTGTTATCCCCGAGGAACGCAGCGAATATGACGATTATTCAAGAAAGATAAGCCTGACAAAATCGATGACTATGAAGGTAGGCCTTTATGATATGAATGATGTCAACCACGTAGGAGCGGCGCTTATAATCTATCCTAAGGTCGATGACGGCAGTTCGGGCAACTATTATGACAATTCAATTTATACGCCGTTTTTAACCGTCAGAAAAACAAGAGAGTGCTTAAATGATAAGGGTGATGTAGTACACCAATGGATTGGTGTGGGCAACAACGGCGAAATGACGGTAGACTTAAAGAAAGAAGATGAGTTTAATGTCGGTGATATATATCAGTTTGTGCGCGTCAACGGCAAGGTGGTAAAGAAAAACCTTATATTTAACGGAAAAACCAAAGAATTTAAATTTACAACACCGAATAATTACGGCTACGGACTGTCAACCGGAAGCCAAACTGTTGAAAGCGCCGACTGGTGGAACAGGCTTATGACCGAGGCGGCGATAGGCTATCTTAAGGTAGTCAAAATATCCGGAACAAAGGTTATTCTGACAGACGGCGAGAGGGAATATATGTTCACTGTATTGCCAAATCAGACGAGATTCGCTATGTATGATTCATCAATGGACAGCCTTAAAAATAAGGTTAAGGTCAGCGAATTTGACGAGCTTGAGGTCGGCGATAACGTTGTTGTCAGAACACATACGCTTAACATAGGCGATATTGTTATTATCAGATAGGAGGTCGGAATATGAAGAAAATCAGTTATATTTTGTGTATTGCTGTGCTCGCTGTGTGCTGCAATATTGGCGTGTACGCCGATGATGCGGTAGAAGCGGATGACTTTTTCGCATATGAGGATTTTAATTATGGAGCAGGCAACAAGCTAAACGCCTGCCCTGGTGCACTTAAGGAAGATGATGAAAAAGGTTTTTCAGACGGCTGGTTTGGTTTTTACAACAGTAAGAGTGAGCTTAAGGGTTTTGACGATGTTACCGTAACGGAAAATAAAAGCGTCAATATTCCGTCTAACGGCGGAATAAGCCGAAGAATGAAAAAGGCTATAGACCTTAATAAGGATTTTTTGTATTATATTTCCGCAAAAGTCAGCGTTGGTAATAATTATACTTATGACCAGTATATGAATTCCGCTAAGCTTCATCTTACCAACGATACCGTAAAGGGAAAGGGCGTCGAGCAATTAATGTTCCGCTTTATGTTAAACGATGACAATACCGGAACTTGCTATCCGGAAATGCGTATTGCATCTGATAAAGCCTCCGCAGAAAACAAACAAATCAAGCTGAAATGCGGCAAGGCATACAGAATTGTGATAAAAATCGAAGCGCATAAAGATGATGCCGATATTTTCGTATATTCAATATATGATGAGACAAGCGAGAAGGCTGCTGAGCTGAAAGCCGAAAAGGCGTTAAATGATTCATTTGATATAATTTCTTGGCTGCAAATTTTCAAAGGAAGTAATCCCGGCGAATTCGGCGACTTGAGCGTTGAAGGCTATGGCGGTGATACAAGCGCAAAGCTTGTTGCCGCACAGGCGGCGATAGATATGGCTGACGCGGAATTTACTTCCGAAAGCATAAAGGCGGCGAAAGAAGCGGTGGAAGCTCTGCCGGTTCGTTCGGGCGGTGAGGCACAGTATGAATTTAACGCCAAAATAGCTAAACTTGAGGCCGAGCTTGAAAATGAAAATAAATTAATTAACGAAATTGAAGCAAATATCAAAACGGCGTCCGAAACAGAAATAACAAACAAAGAAGAGAGCGACAAGGCTGATAAGGCCATAGAAGCAATTCGGGAAAGTATAAAAGGTTTAAAACGGGAGTCGGCTAAACAAAAATACACAGCTGAAGTCGATAAGCTTGAAAAGAAGGTTGTTTTGAAGAAAATTTCCGTGCTCAAGGTACGTGAAAATTTTGAATACGAATCAGACAAAAAAGCGAATGAGGTAGCAGCAGACGAACAAAACGGCTGGTCGGGAGGTTATTTCGCCGACGCAGAACTTAAAACGCCGCTTGAGGATTCTGTGACATTTGGCAAAGAAGAATATTCACAGGGTACAATGATGTACAGAAAAATGTCTTATCCCGTCACCGCGGATGATGATAATGTGAGTTATGTCAGATGGACGTTTTCTTTAGGCAGCGGTGGCAATATGCAGATTAAGATAGGAGATATGACCTTCGGAGCCGATACAAATGCCTATATCGGTTCTGAACGCGCCTCGGCACAGCTTGAAGCCGAGAAAAATTATAACGCCGTACTGAGACTGGCAAAGGATGAGGCAAGACTTTCGGTATACTCCGACAAGCCCTCTGTCGCTTTCGATGTGAAAGTATCCGCCTCGGCTGATGCTTCAAACGGTGAATTAAAGATTGACAAGGCTGATGTAATAGGCTTCGGCGGAAGTAACTGTAAGATATATTCAATAGAAAAAGAAAATATCCCGGTTAATTATATTTCTGCGGCGGAAACGGCTTTAAATACTGCGGCGGGGAATATGTCGGAGACAAATATTTCCGAATTGAAGAAGACGGCGGATTCGCTGGAAAAATGTATTTTTAAAGACTTTGCTTCAGATTGTGCCGAAGGCTTCCTCGGGGTAAACAAGTCAACTGTTCCGACAATACGAAGCGCCGGTGTGGAGGGAACGGCTTTCGCCTCGTCCTCTGTTAAGGCAAAGTATGTTGTGGATGACGCAATCGGAAATTTTGATAGGGCACATATTACGTGGCATTGCGGCGGAAAGACTGCAGAGGGTAAAAGCTTCAGCATACCTTCGGACGCGGTAGGCGAAAAGGTGTATTTTGTTATTACTGTTTCCAATAAGTGGGGAAAAACCTCAGAGCCTTACACATCGCAGAGTGTTTCGGTTATTGCTCAGCCGGGGTCGGGAAAAGTTTACGGCGGCTCGGGCGGAGGCGGAATATCGGGCGGAGGTACAGCAACTAAAACTCCCGAGCCGATTCCGTTTGATAATAAAGAAACTGTTTCGCCGTTTACCGATATTAAAGGACACTGGGCACAGAGCATTATTGATAATTTGTATTCAAAGGGTGTTGTTAAGGGAGTGTCCGATACGGAATTCAGACCCGATGACATCGTGACAAGAGCGGAGTTTACCGCGCTTGCGGTAAATGCCCTTGCGCTTGAACCCGGAAACGATGCCGTTGTTTTTTCGGATGTATCTGAGGGTGATTGGTTTGCCTCGGTTGTTAAAACCGCAGCATCTCTCGGTATAGTCAGCGGAAGCAACGGAGCGTTTCGGCCGAATGACGCTATCTCGCGTGAGGAGGCGGCAAAGATATGCTGTACTCTGATAAAGTATATCGGATATGACGAAAGCGGCACACAAACAAAAACATTTTCCGATGCGGCTGATATAAGTTCGTGGGCAGTTGATTATGTAGATAAAGCCTGTGCAGCGGGAATTATGCAGGGTGATGCCGAAGGCGGTTTCAGACCGCTCGGAACCGCAACAAGAGCGGAGAGTGCTGCAATTGTCTCGAGACTTTCCGCTTTGAAAAAATAATATAAGAGAGGAGATGTAACGTATGAAAAAGAGATTTTTAAGCTTTGTTCTTTCTATGGCGGTGGTGATTTCGGTTATGCCGCTCGGTATATCTGTTTCGGCAGAACCGTTTGACAGCACATATGCCGATAACGACAGTGATACTGTTTCATACAGCGGTGACTGGCAGAAAGTGAGCGACTCTGCCTGCTATGGCGGCAGTTATGCCGTCTCGAAGTCCGGCGGAGCGGAGATAAGCCTTCCCGTAAAGACAAACGGATATTATAAGATATATCTGCGCTGGCCAAAGAATGCCGATCTGACCGATGTTCTTAAGGTTGAGGTGACAGACGGTGACAGAAAGACGTATTCAACACAGCTCAATCAAAAAATAAACGGCGGCTATTGGGTGTTTGCCGGCACGTATTTTCTGACTAAAAGCGGAAAACAGAAGCTTAATATAAGCGCCGCCGATGGGGGCAAGCTTGCGTTTGACGGAGTGCGCATTGATATATCGTCCGAACAGAGCACCCGTGCAAAGGAAAACCTGTACGGCGGCTCAGACAACAAGACCGGTTCGAATACCAAAGCAGATACCAAGACGGATACAAATGATGATAAGTCTAAGGCTGCGTTCGGCGACTCTCTGCGGGGTTTTTATGAGAGCCTGCTTCGCGTGACATCGGCACGCGGCAGGGATGATAAAAACAAAGATGACGGTAAAACCGATAAAAAACCTGCTGATACCAATACTCAGCCCTCCGGCGGCACCGAACGCAAACCGATGACCATAGTGAAGAACGCGGATTCTCCGACCGGCGATGCAGAACAGTTTATGACTGTAATCGGCGATGAGATGATAGTTGACAATACATCACCGTATTTTAAAACTATCGGCTCGGGCTGGCAGACGCTTGATTCAAAAGAGGCATACGGCGGAACCTATTGCTCTGACGGCGACAGCGGAAGTGATGTGTCTGCGGGTGTAAAATGGACCCTGCGCACAGCTGCGGCGGGTAAATATAAGATATGGATAAAGTGGCCCGCCGGTGCGGACAGATCGGCGGCCGCCGAAGTAAGCATAAAAAACTATTACGGTTTGGTTGATATAATTACACTTGACCAAAGAGAGGCTTATGATGATTGGGTATACCTCGGCGAATATGAAATGGGAGCGGCAAAAACCTCAAATGTTGTCGCTGTCAGGTGCAATGATACGGGTATAACGGTTGCGGATGCGGTTAAAATGCAGCTTACCGAGCTTGTTGACCCAGAATTCGGTGTTTATTCACCAACGCGCGGATGTATTCCGAAGAAGAGCGGATATACATCGGATACGCACGAACAGTTCAGCATTGTCTCTGATGATAACGGAAGGTTTATGCTGACAAAGAACGGCGAAGAGTTCTTTGTAAATGGCGCAGATGTATCAGGTTTTGCTCAGACCGGTGACAGTATAGTTAAATTTGCCCAATGCGGCGGAAATATGGTGCGTAATTACGGCCTTAATGACACCTCGACACAGGATCTGCTTGATTTCTGTTACGAAAACGGCGTATATGTGGCAGCAGGTATTACCATTTCAAGAGATCAGTCAACCTATGCCACAAAGGAAGCATATAACAAGTATATAAATGAACAGAAACGACTCATACTCAAGTACAAGGATCATCCGGCTCTTGCTATGTGGGTGGTAAACAACGAGGCAGAGGGTAAGGATGTAGACGGAGAAATATTCACGGCTATAGAGGAGATTTCAAGATATATCCACAGTATAGACCCGTATCATCCGATTCTCACTGCTATTGCAGGACCTAACATAACATACATCGGAAAAATGATGTCACAGGCACCGGCAATTGACATTCTCGGTATAAATGCATACAGCACAATTGTAAGATGTGAGGAAGCAACCCGCTCAAAGGGATGGAACGCGCCGTATATGGTAACGGAGTACGGACCTAACGGCACTTGGGGAACTGAGTGTACGCGGACCGAGTGGAATGTTGTTATAGACACAAATAATGATGAAAAGGCAAACCTGTATCGTGAGAGACACGATGAATATATCAAAGGAATTGACCGAAGTATAGGCGGATTTGCTTTTTGTCTGCCCTACGCCGTCGGCACGGAGGGAACGTATTCATGGTACGGCTTCTGGTTTGATGGATGCAGTACCCCGATTATGGACGAAATGTGTTATGCGTGGACGGGTGTATATCCCGACAATGTTGCACCGAGAATAAAGAGCTTTAGTATAAATTCACTTTCGGCAGAGGATAATATTACTCTTGAACCCGGGGCGGATATGAAACTGACTATGACTGCGTCCGATGCGGACGGAGACGCAATTAATTATAAATTCGGCGTATATGAAGAAATTAATTTAAACTTTACCTCTAAGGAGGCAGAGATGATTTATGAAGCCGAAAACCCGAATAATTCCGATACCGTTACAATTTCCGCGCCGTCTGCGCCCGGATATTACAGGATTTACTTCAAGGCGTATGACGAAAAGGGGCATATTGATATAAATAACATACCCTTCCGTGTTGTGCGAAATGAGAAGAACAGCAATATCAAAGATGATTCCAAGACAGTGAAGGAGCTTCTCGCTAAGGCTTCGGAACAGCTTGAAAACGGCTTTTCAGCTAAGGTTGATGTGCTTGCAAATGACAACAACCAAGGTATTCCTTATGAGGGTAAGGGCAGCGCAACAATTGAGGCAAATGCCTTTGCGGCGCATATCATAGCCGATGTGACATATGATGTCGGCGGAAGAGAAATAAGTAATGTATACCTTACGAAGGATAATTCGTATATTTCGTCAGACGGGAAAAATTATCAGAAGACTGCGGCGAACGGATATTACAATCCTGCAGCGGTATATAAAGAAATCCTTTCGGATAAAAATATGCTTAAAAATCTCAGATACGATGATATCACCGATAAGAACTATGTGATAATTTCGGGGCAGATTCTTGCGCCCGGGCTTAACGCTTATGCTCTCAGCGGTCTCGCGAGAGACGGCTTTATCGATTCAAAAGCCGGTGCAGATAATTATTCAGTGAAGATATATGTATCGCGTATGAGCGGAAGAATTGACAAGACTGTTGCAACAGCAGGGTATACGCGTTCGGCGGAAAATGCTCAGTACCGAAAGCTGACATTTACCTATAAGTATGAGTATGGCAAGGATATAAAGATTAATCTGCCAAAATAAAAAGTAATAGGGATGCTGTACGGCATCCCTATGCTCGTAGCGGAAAGGGTATTGATATGAAAAAATTTTTATTACTGCTTATTGCCGCTGTTTTGTTGTGCACATCCGGCGAATTTATGGCGTCAGCTGAAACACAAAGCGGTGTCGAAGACATAATTGTTGACGATGACGGTACGGGAGGAAAAGTATATTCGGCAGGAACATGGAAAGAAGTCAAAAATGATAAAGCCTACGGAAGCAAGATGAAGTATGCGGATTTTAATGCCGACAGCAGCACGAAATTCCGGTGGTGTCCGAAGATAAAAGAAAACGGTTATTACAAAGTGTATATATCTATGCAAGACCTTGAAGAATGCTCGGAAAGCGTGAAAGTAGAAGTGGCATACGGCGTGCGCGGCAAGTATTCCAAACGAATTTGTCAGAAATACTATTCGGGCAATTGGGCAGAATTGGGCACATTCTATATGGCGGCTAGCGATACCCCGAACGTTAATAACAGCGTATGCCTGACAGCCGATAAAACGGGTGCCGTCTGTGCCGATGCAATTAAACTCGTATATGTATCGGACGGTGTGCCCGCCTATGATGATATTGACTTGTCCGAAGCGTATAATGAAAATGAAACCGTGGTTTTGAGCGACATTAAAACCGGCACAGTTTCACTTGCCAGCTGCGGGAAGCCGTACTATATTAAAGGGATATGTCTTGATTACGGTGCGGATTATGCTGCAAAGGCAGGAGCAAACACCATAAGAACATACGATTCTAAAATCAGTTATGCAAAAAGTGTGCTTGACCGCGCACAAAAACTGGGAATGAAGGTTGTGCTCGGCATATCAATGAAAAAGGATGACGGCTGTTATTACAATGATCCGGCTAATTTTAAAGCCGATTTTGAAAATTTCAAAAATCAGATTAACGCCGTCAAAAATCATCCGTCGCTGCTTATGTGGAGTGTATGCAACGAGATAGATGATGACAAAAGCGGGATTAACGAAGATGTATATAAAGCTATAAATAGTGTGGCGGCATACATAAAAGCAACAGACGCTTATCATCCGGTGACTTGCACCCAGGCCGGGAGCAAAACGGATAAAATTTCTGCCGTTATGAAATATTGCCCCAACATAGATGTGCTTTCATTCAATGTTTACGGTCCGCTCGAAAATGAGGCGGCAAAAAATGTTGACTTAAGCGGTTGGCGAGGAGGTTATTTTATCGGAGAATTCGGAGTTGACGGCACATGGGAATCAAAAACAGATAATTACGGAGTCCCCGTTGAAAAATCTGACAGCGAAAAAGCAAGGATTTATGCGGAGAGATATAATTATATATTTTCCATTAAGAACAAAGGCTGTTTCGGTTCCTTTTTGTTTGCAAGCTTCGGAACATACCGCGCGTCACACACATGGTATAATATGTTTTTTGAAAAGAGCACCGATGGAAGCAAATATAAAATGTCACCTCTGTATGATGCTATGTACGAAGTATGGAGCGGAAAGAAAAGAGATAATTATGCGCCGATGGTATCGGCTGTGAATATTGATAAAACATCTGTTGCTCCGGGGCAGACTGTAAAAATTACTGTCAGTGCAAGCGATGCCGACAATGATGAGCTCACATACGCTGCCGAACTGCGGAAGTATGATTATGATAAAGAATATCCGGCGTCTGTAAGAACGGTATCCAACTCGAATACACTTTCCCTAACGGTACCTTATGATACCGGACTATACGGATTATACGTGTATGCATATGACTGCAATGACAACATCGGTCATGGAAAAATAATGCTTAGGTCGAAATCCGATTCTGTGCTGGCAGCCAAAGAAACCTTTTCGGGGATAACTGATTTAAGCGGATATAGAACAAGAGATTGTTTTTCGAATTCACCGTGGAAGCTGTCGGATGATACTGAGGCAAAAAATAATGTCGTCACAAAATACGGATTGAATTTTGCCGAGCTTCCCGTCGGTTTTTCAAGTATATATAATACGCTTAAAAAACCGATAGATTACAACAGCGGAAAAACATACTATATAAAATGGTCTTTCGCTTTTGATTTCGAAGCTTCGTCAAGGCAGCAATATTTTAAAGTCGGATTCGGAAGCGGCGATGGAGCGGGAACGGAATTTGTTGCGATGAAGCCGAAGGGGTCTGCTTTACCGAAAATCGGACTTAAGCTTGACGGCAAGCTGAATTACAGCGGATATGTAAACAAAGAAACGCTGTATGACGCTTCTTTAAAGATTAAGACCTCGGTTTTGGGCGAAGATAAAGCGGAGCTTAAGATATGGCCGCACGGATGCAAGGAGCCGCGTTCGGTCACCGTTTCATACGTAGGCAAAATCGACGGCAAAGCAGAAAAACTATTTTGCGAATCAAATTCCGACAGTAAATGTTATTTCGGCAATTTTTTGATGGATATATTTTCCGATTATTCGTGTGTCGAAAATGCCGAAAATGATCTGAGAAACGGAAAAGAAGTAAAAACAATTATGTGTCCGTACGGCGGAGCGGCTGAGGCATTTCTGAGCGGCTTGAAAAATTACGGAAAAGCGTTTGCGATTTCTGATATTGTGTATTTTGACGGTGACGACCGTATAGCCGCACTTGGTGACAATCCATCCAAAATCGGAATAAAATTTGAAAACGATTCTGAAGATACCCTTTTAAATGAAATTATAGTGGTATGCGCTGCCGAAAAGGATGGAAAATATGAGGACATCGTCGGCGTAACAACAAGGCAGATCAGTCTTGGTAAAGGAGAGAGTGAAATCGTGTATTGCGTCATAAACGGTTTTGATAAAACAAAATATGATGCAATCAGAACATTTGTTTGGAAAGAAGATATGAATCCGTTTTTCAGATCTTTTGTTGCCGACAAAAACGGAATAAAGTTTACAGGGGAGAGATAATATGAAAAACAATAATATTAAGAGTTATGATCTTTCTCTCGGAAGGTGGGGCCCTTACAATAAGAAATATCTTGGTATCAGTCATAT
>JAXJRQ010000087.1:0-8841 GCA_036310525.1 Clostridia bacterium | reverse complement strand
TTATTGTAGGGGACGATGCCTACATCGTCCCGTTGTTATGTTCACGGGCGGATGTGGGCATCCGCCCCTACAATATCATAATATTCATCATCCCTATAAATTACAATTTGAATATCTCACTACACGGCTGAGGAAAATTTTCGTAGGTTGCTGCTCGGCACAACGACGGTGTACGAAGGTACTCCGAGCGAAGCCGAGTAGTAAGATACGGAAATTTAACCAGCCGCACAAATTACAATTTGTTTTTCTTTCCTTCTATATTGACGTATGCAAATGTGTAGATAGCCATAATTCCCGAAACAATTGGTGCAATCATCCCGAACATTCCTAAATCATACGGGAAACATTTACTGAAAATATACACCATAGGTATACGCAGACACACCGCACCTGCGCCACAGCTTATCATAGTCCACAGAGTTTTCTGTCTGCCGTTGAGATAACCATTAAGACAAAATACAATTGTAACCATAATATAGTCATAACTGCATGTCTTAAAATACGGTACACCTGCCGCAATAACATTTGTATCTCGTGAAAACACACCAATCATCGACTGTGGATTTATCTGCGCCCAAAGCCAGAACATAAATGAAACAACAAGCGCAAATGATAACCCATACCACAACGAGCGTTTTGCCCTTTCAGGTTTTCCTGCGCCTAAATTCTGAGCAGTGATTGCCGCAAGAGCATTCGCAATTGACGTTGCGCTAAGCATCGCAAACACATCAAACTTACTTCCTATACCCACAACCGACGCCGCATAAACTCCGCAGTTGTTCATCACAGCAGTCAGATATAAAAATGAAATTCTGACCAGTATCTCCTGAAACGAAATGGGTATACCTATTTTACACAATCTCCTAATAATGTATCCCGACGGTTTAAAGGACTTAATTCCAAAATCAAATATAAAATTACTTTTCTTCAGATATATGATTGCCCCTATCATACTCACCGCCTGAGAAATTACAGTAGCGAGTGCTGTACCTGCAACGCCCATGTTCAGATATTTTACAAAAATGAAATCAAGTATAATGTTTATTACGCACGCAGCTGCGACAAAAACCATAGGACGCACCGAATCGCCCCAACCACGCAGTATGGCGCTTATCGCATTATATCCGCATATAAAAATATTTCCCGCTGAACACACAGCAACATACTGCACTGTGAGTTCAAAAGCTTCTGGCGGTGTTTTCATGACACTAAGAAGCGGACGGTTAAATACAAGCATCAGCGCAGTAAGCACCAATGCAGCAACAAAAAAAGCACTCAGGGATGTACCTATTGCCTTTTTTATCATCTCCTCACGCTTTGCGCCGGTATATTCGCCGATAAGTACGGTACTTCCCATTGTAAGACCTGTTATCAGGCTTGTCACAATCTGAGTTATCTGAGTACCCGTAGAAACCGCCGCAATACTTTTTGCATCGCAGTATTTCCCGACAACAAACAAATCCACCGCACCGTAAAGAGATTGCAGTATATTGGCTACAATAAACGGCAGTGCAAAATATATCAGTGTTTTTAAAACACTGCCTTCTGCAAGATTATTATTTTTCATATGTATTAGCCTCCGCACAAAAACAGGGGTGCTGATATACTTATCAACAACCCTGCATTTTTACAGCCGATTTTTTAGTCGGTAATTATTCCGGGCTCTTCTTCAATCTGAGGCACAGTACCGACACTTTCCTCTGATTGCTCCGCTTCCTTTTCAAAGCTTACGCCTTCAACGTGAATATTAACCTTTTCAACCGACATACCTGTCATTGTCTCTACATTATTTTTCACGTTTTCCTGTATTTCCCACGCAAGCTCGGGAATTCTTACACCGTAATCCACCACAATATACAGATCAATTACAACACCGCTGTCTTCCATTTCGACCTTAACGCCTTTTCCGGCGCTCTTTTTCGAGCCGAACATTTCCGCAATACCGCCGGCAAACGTGCTGTACATACAACGTACACCGTTTATTTCAGCAGCTGCTACACCGGCTATTGTAGAAATAACATCGGTGGAAATCTTTATATTTCCCACCTCTTCTTCTGTTTCCACATCGTTGACAACAGTTTCGATAACTTCTTCCGCTTCTGTAGCTTTTATATCTTCATTCATCATTTAGTCCTCCTGTAAATAGAATTATTCACGCCGATTTTATTGCTTCATTAATGCAATAAATATGTTTATATATTCTATTATATCAGATTTTTTATTTTACTTCAACTATTTTTATATTTTTTGAAGATATTTTTAAATTATCGGTTGCAATTTCAGTTAATTTGACGGCATCTGCATCCGAAAAACCGTCTTTTCGTACAGATATATTAACTCTGTCCTCGTCTATGTAAACACATATTTCGTTATAACCCTTCGACTGCGCTATACTCTCAATCTGAGCTTCACGCTCAATATTCTGCGCCTGAAGAATTATTTTGTCACCTGCTTTTTTGCGGATTTCTTCATCAAAGCTTTCATTAGCGGCAGTTTCGTTTAAAATTTCAAGTGATTTTGAACGTGACTTTTCTTTATCAAGTCTTGCCTGTTCAAAATAATCTTCACTTCCCTCCTGCTGAACCGTTTCAGCCGTGGGCTGTACCTGTTCATTTTCCTGTGCTTCATCCGAAGCCGTCTCCTCGGCTGTTTCACTGTTTTGTTCTTCGACCTCTTCTACTGTACTTACATACTGCGCTTCGCCAAGCTTTTTCCCCGTTTCTATATAGCTGTCGCCATCACGAACCTGAACTGTATCCTGATATGACCAGTTCAGATACCCTGCCATACCTATCAGCACTACAAGTGCCGCCGCTATTACTTCTTTTTTCTTGAAAACCATCATGTGTACTTACCTCCTTACTATTTACTCTTGCATATACAGACCCGATATTCGGGTACATCCAGCGCCGCCGTTACAGCTTCTGTAAGCTTGCGTTTGACCGCCGCATTATCTGCACCCTGCGCCGTTACCACAACACCCCTAACTCCCGGATATGTTTCCCTCACCACCATGGGAACACCATCCGATATTACGGCTTTTCTGTCCTCGCTCGTCCTTTCACCTTCCGATTTATTGGTTTTTGTTTCATAGGCTATGTCCTTTTGGGATGTGCCGTAATATGTAATCATAACCTTCACCTTTCCCGCACCTTCTATATCTGCAAGAATATTTTCAAGCTCTTTTGCATAGCTTATCCCCTCCTGCTCAGGCTCGGTTTTTTTACTGCTCTCACCTCCTGCGGACATCATAATAATAACCCCAATTATTAATATTACAACTATAAGCGCATTATTCTTGTTTTTTAAAAATTTAATTATCTGTTCTTTACTCATTTTCTATCACGTTCCTGTCTGTACCGTATATATAACACAGCCTTTCCTTTACTGCGGTATTTATTTTACAACCCGTTATGCGAATTTTTTTCACACCGGTGATTTCATTGTTTTCATTTACCGTAAGATTCACTTTTGCACCTGCATTTATGCCGAATTCATCCTTTAACCGTTTTTCAACGTCCCTTGCAACGCTTTTTTCCAGTTCATCAATTACTATTTTACTTTGCCTGTATTCTTCGTAAAGCTCTGTGTTTTCTATAGCATTAAAGCCTGAAAATAAATCAGTTTTTGTTAATTGCGCCACAGGCTTCATTATACAGCTTATTATTACAAGTCCCGTTATGAGGCTTATATATTTGCGCCATTTTTCAGGCGTGAGTATTGTCGTAAACGCCGATAATACCGCTGCACCGATTACGGTTAAGATATAGGTTTTCATTTTGGTCTCCTTATGTAAATTGTAAATTATCGGCTGGTTAAATTTCCGCATCTCGCACGTTTGCGCTCCTTTGCGTACCCATGTACGCGGCAGTCGCTTAAACGCACAACCTGCGAAAATTTTCCTCAGCCGTGCAAAAGATATATACAAAAGCATAATCGAAGCGAAAGGCTCCCTTGTGTAAAGGGAGCTGGCGCCGAAGGCGACTGAGGGATTGTGTAATCAGAACTGAATGTAAATTCATCCCTATAAAGTACAATTTGAATCGCTATCCTAATTTGTTGCCGCTAATATTATACTTACGCTTATCATAAACAGCACAGCTGTCATTACCACAAGCGCAAAAACGGTAATAATCGCCTCGGAAATATCCCAAAGCATTTTGCTTATCCGTCTGTCAGTAAGCGGTTCAACAATTGCGGCAGTGAGCTTTAGCATCAACTGCATTATCCCGATTTTAACCACAGGCGTCACACAGATAATACACATCACAACTATTCCCGAAACACCGACAGAATTTTTCATAAGTCTCGTTCCGCTGATAACCGTTTCAAGCGAATCGGACAAAAAATTTCCCACCACCGGCACCATACTGCCCACCGCAAATTTAACCGCCTTTGCACTAAGCGCATCAAGCGCAGGTGCACTGAATCCGTAAATGGCGCTTATTCCTGTAAAAACAGTTATAACCGCCGCCATAAGCCATTTCGACAATGACCGTATCACACGTGTGAAGTTAGAAATCTGCATCTTTGAGTTTATATTTCCCGCAACAGACAACACCGCACCAAACGTCAGAAGCGGCACAAGACAGCTCCGTAAAATTACGGATATAACATACACGGCTCCTGAAAACACCGGACTGAATGCACTTGCAGATGTAACCTTACCGCTTGCAATAAGTGTAATCATTAATATCGGCGACAGCTTATTTATAAACACACCCATCGCATCAATAACATCAATCCCATAGCCAAGTGCTGTGTTAAAGCATTTAAGAGCCGCAGTACTCATAAGCGTAAAGCACGCAAAGAATGCCGCCTCACCTCCGCCTTTTTCACCAAAAGCACCCGTCAGTGCATTTACTGTCCCCGACATTGCCGCAACTACAAGCAGAATAACTATATCTGATGCAGTATTACGTATTTCTTTAAAAATCAAATCCGACAAAAATCCGAATATTTTCGGTATGTCAACTGCAAAATCCCCCTCCGATACCTGCCGCACTGTTTCGTTAAACCGCTCCTCACCTTCCATCTGCGGCACCTCATATGCACCCACATTAAGCGGAATTACAATAAAAAGCATTAATATAATAAGGATTTTTTTCATATCATTTTTACCGCCTCAATACATGCATGCAGAAAATCCGAAATGATTGGCAGTGTGAGACTCATTATAAATATTTTACCTGCTAATTCAAGCTTCAATGCAATAGCATTTTCACCGCTGTCACGAAGAATTTCGGCACCAAACTGTGTTATATATGCAATGCCTACAACCTTTATAACGGACGTGAAGTATTTAATATCAACTCCCGTTTCTTCAATGAGCGCCCTAAGTCCCGATATAACTCCCGAAAGCCACTGCGCCGCATAGGCAAAAACAATAATAGCTCCAATCAGTCCCGTAAGCATCCCGAAATCACGTCTGTACTGTCCTACAGTCATGGCAATTATACCGCCGACAATCCCAAGTGCCGTAACCTTTATTATCTCATTCATAGTTCAAAAATCTGCTTTATAAGTTCAAAAAACTCGCCTATTTCCATGGTTATCATACACATAACTCCAACCAGACCTGCAATTGCAAGAAGCAATGCTATATCCTCTCTGCCTGCCTTTGAAAGCAGTTGACTTATAACGGCAATAACTACTCCGATACCTGCTATGCGAAAAATCAAATCAATATCCATTCATCTCACCTACACAATCACCAAAATAATAAACAAGCCTGCAAGTATTCCGCCGCCACGGTATATATTTCCAAGGCGCTTGTATTCTGACTTTGCTGAATTTGCCTGTGCATTTATCAGCTCACGCATGTATCCGATATGCTTAAGCTGATTTTTTGTATCGGTCATACCAAGCCTTGTCCCGAGCATCAGGAGTAATTCCCTGTCAGCATCAAGAAACGGTGCTCTGCAATTCATAACTGCATATGTCCACGCTTTTCTGATACCGAATTTCTCAATTCTCTGCGCCGCATCCTCAAAAATTTCGTGTATGTCCGAGTTTTTGCAAATATTCACAAATGCATGCTTTAAATCATTCGCACAAAAGCCTATTTCCGTTTCAAGCTGTCCGAGAGCGGCGTGCATTCCCTTAAGTGCCTTTTCACGGTTTTTCAGTTCATTGCTTTTTCGTATTCCCATATATGTACATGCCGCACATATCATTATTGCACCTATAAGCTTCAGCATGACAGCTCCACCGCCTTTTCCACCGTACCTGCACCGTTACGCTTTGAAAGAACAATTACTGTTTCAAAAAACTGCATTATATTTTTAATTTCTTTCCTCTTACAGATTTGCACTTCGTCGTAGCCATGAATGGTAGTAATGATTTTCACTCCGCAGTTTATAAGCTTTTCTATTGCATCGCAGTCACTTTGCTTGCCGATTTCATCCGCCGCAATTACATCAGGAGACATCGCCCTTAAAGCCATAAGCATCCCTTCTGATTTAGGTACTCCCGACAAAACATCCGTACATGCACCCAGCTCAAACGCAGATTTTCCGCAATGCATTGCCGCTATTTCACGTCTTTCATCCACCACCGAAACATTAACGCCCAAGTCCGACACACGCCGTATAATATCTCTGAGCATTGTGGTTTTTCCTGCTCCCGGCGGCGAAATTATCAGTGTATTTTTTACAGTGCCGTTTTTAATAACCTTGTCCACAACATCCTTTGCCGCATCAGGAATTTCCGTTGCAAGTCTGTAGTTTATTGATGAAATTTCCTTTATGAACGTGATTTTCCCATCCCTCATCACTGCACTGCCGCAAATTCCCATTCGATTTCCGTTATTCAGTGTGATATAACCCTCACGTATCTCCTCCTCCACTGAATACACCGATGATTTTGTAGCAATTTCAATCGCTTCCTCAATATGTGCATGCGTAATTCTTAAGGCTGACTCGCTCTGTTGGGTAAGCATCCCGTGACTGCTCAGATAATAGCATCCGTCCGAAAAAAATATCATCAGCGGTTTTCCTGCACGCATACGTATTTCATATGCTTCGCTCAAGTTTACATTGAACATATACCGCCTTATCATAAGCGGCATATAATTTAAAATTCCACACGGTGCGCTCATGCTTCTGTTATTTGCTATATACATTGTTTATTCTCCCTTCAACTTTGGTATATTTAATACTATTATACTTGTCCCTTAATTATGCAAATTTTATTAAAAGAGTTTTTATTATAAAAGATATTGATTTTTGACGCAGTTTCAAGTATAATATCTATAACTGACTTTATTCTGCCTGCCTGCGGCAGAACAGCTTTCTATTTATCATGCAGGCGGAAAGGTTATGGAATTTATAATGAGTGTAGCAGATAAACTGTTTATAGAAAACTGCAGACAAATAATTGAACACGGATTTTCCGATGAGCATCTTGATGTGCGTCCGAAATGGGAAGACGGTACAAGTGCGCATACAATAAAAAGCTTCGGTATTGTAAACCGCTATGATTTATCAAAGGAATTTCCTATTCTTACAATAAGACGTACATATTTAAAAAGTGCAATTGACGAGCTTTTGTGGATATGGCAGAAAAAATCAAATGACATAAAGGATTTGCACAGTCATGTGTGGGATCAGTGGGCTGACGAAAACGGTACAATCGGCAAAGCATACGGATACCAGCTCGGAGTTAAGCACAAGTACAAAGAGGGCGAATTTGACCAGGTTGACAGAATTCTCTACGATTTAAAAAACAACCCCTCATCAAGAAGAATTATGTCAAATATTTATGTTCATGCCGACTTGCACGAAATGAATCTTTATCCCTGTGCATACAGTATGACCTTTAACGTTACGGGCAATAAACTGAACGGTATTCTTAATCAGCGTTCACAGGATATGCTTACCGCAAACAACTGGAACGTGGTTCAGTATGCGGCATTGGTTATTATGATGGCAAAGGTATCGGGACTTGAGCCGGGTGAATTTGTGCATGTAATCGCAGATGCACATATTTATGACAGACACATACCCATTGTCAAGGAAATAATCGAAAACATACCATATGACGCACCTGAGCTTGTTGTAAATGATGTTGATGATTTTTATAAATTCACAACGGATGACTTTAAGCTTATTGATTACAAATACCATGAATTTAAACACAAAATTCCCGTTGCGGAATAATGAAAGGAAATAAAATTATGTATCTGATAGCAGCTGCAGACCGTAACTGGGCAATAGGAAATAAAGGCAGTCTTTTATACAGTCTGCCTCAGGATATGAAATTTTTCAGAGAAACAACGCAAAACAGCGTTGTTGTAATGGGCAGAAAAACGCTTGAATCCTTTCCCGGCGGCAGACCGTTGAAAAACAGAATTAACATCGTTATTACACGTAATGCTGATTACGAAAAGGAAGGCGTTATTGTATGCAATGACACCGATAAGTTGCCTGACATTTTAAAAGAATACACCGATAAAAACATATTTGTTATCGGCGGTGAGGAAATTTACAGGCTCTTGCTTCCGTTATGCACAAAGGCATATATAACAAAAGTTGATGCCGAAACAGTGGCTGACGCATTTTTCCCCAATCTTGACTCTGACACTGACTGGGAAATAACCAACACAAGTGAAGCTCTTACCGACAACGGTATTGACTTTAAATTTGTTACATACGAAAGAAAGCAATAAAAAAATGCACAAAGTGCATTTTTTTATTGCTCCAGACTGTAGACAAAATACAGTAAAAGTATGGAAAAGCACCTAAATTTATGGTATAATAAAAGTATCATAAATGAAAGGTGCTTTTGTTATGTACGAAAAGAGAAACAGAGAAGAACGTCAAGGACAAATACATATGATTA
>JAXJRQ010000086.1:0-10174 GCA_036310525.1 Clostridia bacterium | reverse complement strand
TATATGTGAAATATTAAAAATATCAACATATTGTAATAACTTTAGCGCTTTAAAAGGCTAAATTTTGGATAAAAAAGCATTGAAAAAACATAGAAAATACTATATAATAATAGTATATAGTATAAGGAGGCATTAGGATGAATTATAAAGACGTATATGAAAGATGGTTAAATTCTGCCGTTGTGGATGATACCACCAAGGCGGAGCTTATGACGATAGCAAATGATGAAAAAGAAATAGAAGAACGTTTTTACCGTGAGCTTGAATTTGGTACAGCAGGTATGCGCGGAATTTTAGGTGCCGGTACAAACAGAATGAATGTATATAATGTGCGCCGTGCAAGCATGGGTGTTGCAAAATACGTTAACGATGAAGGCGCAGACGCCGCAAAAGCAGGTGTTCTTATTGGCTATGACACACGTAATTTCTCAAGAGTTTTTGCAGAGGAAACGGCAAAGGTACTTACGGCAAACGGTGTTAAAGCATATTTGTTCCCGATTGTACATTCGGTTCCTGAGGTATCGTTCGGAATAAGAGAGCTTAAATGTGCGGCAGGCGTTATGATAACTGCAAGCCACAACCCGAAGGAATATAACGGCTATAAGGTTTACGGCCCTGATGGCGGTCAGCTTCCGCCCGAGGCGGCTGATGTTGTGGTATCGGCAATAAACAGCTACGATGTTTTTGATGATGTGAAGTATATATCACTCGAAGAAGCTACAGAAAAGGGTCTTCTTGAAGTTCCCGGTAAAGAGCTGGACGAAAAGTTCATCAATACCGTAATGGAGCAGCAGCAAAATCCTGAGTCGGTGCATGAGGTTGCAGATACATTTAAGCTTATTTACACACCTTTCCACGGTACAGGCTCACGTCCCGTTCAGGCGGTTTTGAAAAAAATGGGCTTTAAAAACCTTATGGTGGTTAAAGAACAGGATACCGAAGACGGAGATTTCCCAACGGTTGAATCGCCGAACCCCGAAAACAAGGAAGGTTTTACTATTGCAATTGAAATGGCAAAGGAAAACGATGTCGACGTTATAATCGGAACGGACCCTGACTGTGACAGAGTGGGCATAGTAGTGCGTGATGCAGAGGGCGTGTACAGAACGCTTACGGGAAATCAGACCGGTGCGCTTCTTGTTGAATATATTCTCCGCTCGAAAAAGGAAAAGGGCATACTTCCCGAAAACGGTGTAGTTATAAAAACTATTGTTACCACCGAGCTTGCGGCGGCTATTGCAGAAAGCTACGGTATGGAGGTAATGAATGTTCTTACAGGATTTAAGTATATCGGCGAGAAAATGACGGAATTTGCATCAAGCGGCAGTCATACTTATCTTATTGGATTTGAGGAAAGCTACGGTTATCTTGTGGGTAATCATGCACGTGACAAGGACGGCGTCGTTGCGTCAATGCTGATTGCCGAAATGGCGGCTTATTATAAGACAAAGGGTATGTCACTTTATGAAGCACTGCAGGATATTTATAAGAGATACGGATACTACTGCGAAAAAACAGTTTCCATCACAATGCCCGGTAAGGACGGTATGGAAAAGATGTCGGCACTGCTAAAGGATTTAAGAGAAAATCCGCCCGTAAAGGTCAGCACAAATAAGGTGGTGCTATATACAGATTATCAGTCTCAGACTATAAAGGACACAAACGGCGGCGTTAAACCGCTCAAGGGACTTCCCAAATCAAACGTTTTAAGATACGACCTTTCGGATGAAAAGACGTATTTCATTGTGAGACCTTCAGGAACAGAACCAAAGATAAAAATATACCTCGGCACATTTGCAGACAGTACTGAAAGTGCAGAGGCGATTATTGAAGCAGTTCTTGCTGATTTGAAAAATCAGATGGGACTTGCGTAACGAGAGAAGATATGAATAATAAAATTTTAAATTGGTTAAAAACAACTTCGGGTGCACTTGTGTTTTCGCTTTTGTGCGGACTTGCGTATTTTATGCTTGCGGCATATTTTGTGCTTTCAACCACCCGAAACGGCGCACTGCTTTTGCTTTTTACGGCGCCCATGATAATTTGCGGTATGGCGCTTATTGTTATCAAGCTTGTAAAACAGAATTTTGAAAAAGAAAATGACAGTGCAAATCTGCGTATTTTCTACCTGCATGCGGTTTTATTTGCAGTGAGTCTTGTGTTTGCTATAGCGGCAATTATGTAAAAAGCTGTTTCCTTGAACATCTGATGTTTAAGGAAACAGCTTTTTTTATGCAGATTTCTTTCTTATACTGTTAATTCTTATTATGAGCAATACGGAAAGTATTGAAAGCACAGCCCATGAAACAAACATAGGCAAATAACCGAAATGCTTAATTACAACGCCATATATAACTCCGGAAATACCACCGCCGAGGTATGTTGCAAAATCCATTATACCGCTTACCGAAGCGACGTTTCCTGTTTTTAAATAGTGCAGTGGATAGATAGACAAAATCGAGGTATTTATCATCGAAACAGCCGCATAAATAACACTCAGACACAAAACAGCACATATCATGCCCACGCCACTTATGCATATAATAACAGCCGCAAGTACGCTTATTATAAAGCCAACAAGTGAAACGGTGTTTTCTTTTTCACGGCACATTTTATACACAGCCGGATAAATTGTTCTGCCGATAAAGCCGATTACGGGAATAAGCAGAATATAATATGATGATGTACTTAAATCCACGCTGTACTTATCCACAACATAAACAGTCATCCACAGACTGATATTTTCTTTCATAACCCCGTGGAACATTGCCGGAGCACACATCGTCACAAGCTCTTTGTTTTTCAGAAGCTGCCACATTGAGATGTGTTTTTTTGCGATTTGTGCAGGAGGCTTAATGCTTTTTGTGGTAAAAAACACTGCTGCGCCTAAAATCAGTGTGAGAATACCCGGTACTGCAAAAGCAAATCTGACACCAAGCTTTGTTATAAGGAAGGTGTTAATGACAATACCGAGGATGTTACCCATTGCGACGGAGGTTACCATTGCCGATGTTTTCTGCTTTGCAACCTGTTTTTCATACATGCTTGAAACTACGCACAAAACCGAGCTCCAAAGCATCGACTGCGCATAAGCATTAGCAGTCCAGAGTAAGAATATTCCGATAAACGGCGGAAAAAATCCGACAAGAATATTACTGATACCCGCAACTCCAAGTCCCGTGGCGAGCATTAACCAAGGCGGAGTTTTATCGCTCAGACCGCCATTTATCAGTCGACCTACTGCATAAACGGTTGAAAATACACTTCCGAGAAGTCCGAGCTGTACCGTATCAAGGATTTGTCCGTCTATAAGGTCGGGACCTGCCATTGAAAGGTTAACTCTTGCTATGTATATCGAGGTATATGCGAGATATACCACCGCAAAAATAAGCTTGTTCCATTTGCTGTTCATGAAAATTCCTCCTAATATCTTACGGTGTTGATTAAATCGTGAGTCTTTGCCGAGCGCTCCATTGCCCGGTCATAATTTTTCGCCGACAGCGAAACCGAGATTGCATCAAGCACGCTGATGTGCGCAATCCGTGCCGAGATTGCTTCAATCGGGTACTGAATTTCATCGGTATAAATCACAATCGGAAAATCACTTTGCAAAGTTATTTCGCTGTTGGGATAGCTTGTCACACAAGCCGTTCTTGCTCCCATTTCACGTGCGAGCTTAAGTGCGTCAACGGTGGCAATTGTTCTTCCGCTGTTGGAAATACCTATAGCCGCATCGCCCGGCTTTATATTAAGTGTGGACACCTTCATTGAGGTGATGTCCGTAAAGCAGAAAGCCGTGTATCCCAGCTGCATAAGTCGGTACTGAAAATCACTCACAATTCCTGCCGAGGTTCCTACTCCGTATATATAAATATTATTGGAGATAGAAAGTAAATCAACGACTTTATTGAGTGTTTGTCTGTCTATGCCTGCGGCGGTATCGTGCAGTGTTTTGATATTTGCGGAAAATATTTTATCAAGTATTCCTGATGTGCTGTCCTCTGAGCTGATATAGGGAGTGTAGTTGAATTGCTCGTTTCGTGCAAGCTCCTTTGAGAGTGAGAGCTTTAGCTGTGAGTATCCGCTAAGTCCCAGCGACTGACAGCACCGTATTATCACCGACTTTACAACACCTGCTTTTTCGGCAAGCTCCGCAATTGTCATTGAAATGACGCTTTCGTAGTTTTTAAGTATATAATCGGCAACCTTTTTTTCCTTTGCGGTCAGGTTGTCGTATTCAATTTTTATAGTAGATAAGCATGAACGTGTACTCATTTTCAGCCTCCTGTATATATTTTGAAACTTAGTTCTAAAATTGTGATTTTTTTAGAACTAAAGCATATTATACCACCATTTTCCTAAAAGTCAAGCGTCAAACTAACAATTTTTGAAAAAAAGAGAGCAATGAGCAATAAATGATACTTGAAAAATCGGGAAAAGTGTGGTATTGTATTATGAGACTAAAAACAGGAGATGTTAAAATGGATACCCGATACGAGTACAAAAAGGCACTGAAAATAGGAACAGTAAGTATTTTTTCTTACATAGCAAGCTATTATATGAGACATATTCTTGGCGTGTCAACGCCGGGAATGCTTGAGAACGGATTGTTCACAAAGGAATTTGTCGGAACGCTTTCATCGGTTTATTTTCTGATTTACGCCATAGGTCAGCTGATTAACGGAGTTATAGGCGATACGGCAACACCGAAGATTATGGTTTCGGGTGGCTTGATTGTCTGCGGTGCAGTGTCGGTTCTGTTTTCGTTTATTGAAATTAAGGCATTGCAGATTTTGTGTTTTGCGGTTATGGGTTTTGCTCTTTCAATGCTCAGAGGACCTCTTGTAAAAACCATTTCCGAAAATACACTTCCTCAATATGCACGTGTATGCTGTGTATTTTTCTCATTTGCATCGTTTGCCGGACCTCTTATAGCAAGCGGACTTTCGATACTGTTTGACTGGAAAATGACTTTTATCGTTTCGGGTCTTATGACTGTTGCAATCGGTGTTTGTGCGTATACGGTTCTGACTGTTCTTGAGCGAAAAAATGTAATCAGGTTTTCCGTTTCGAGAAAAAAAGACGGTATAAAGAATATTTTTGCGGCATTTAAGCTTGAAAAATTTGTTTTCTATATGTTTGTCGGTGCACTTGTGGAAATTTCGGCGGCATCAATCGGATTCTGGATGCCTACGTATTTGTCGGAGCGTCTCGGATATGCCGAAGATACTGCAAAGCTGATTTTTTCGGGTATGTCAGTTATAAGTGCCGTAACACCGTTTATTTCTCTTGCAATATTTAAGCTGTTTAAGGAAAAGGATGTAAAAATGATAAGATATGCGTTTATCTTGTCGGTTATAATGTTTGCAGGAGTTTTGGTTATCACAAATAAATACGTAAATGTTGTGCTGATGCTTCTTGCACGCATGGCGGTCGGCGCTGCTTCTGCACTTCTGTGGAGCGTATATATCCCGAGTCAGGGTAAGAGCGGTCTTGTTTCAACCATTAACGGTGTGCTGGATTTCAGCGGCTACCTTGCGGCGTCAATTCTCAATGCGGTGTTTGCATTTACCATGAACAGCGTCGGCTGGAACGGTATTATCGTTATGTGGGTCGCACTTATGGCTTTCGGCGTTGTATCGACGTTTATGGTTAAAAAGAAATAGTTTTGTTAAAGAAAAATCAGGGGGTTTTTAAGAACTTTCTGATTTTTTGCATAGGCTGATTCATTCATCCATCAATCATTTTTTTGATTTTTGATTGATGGAATGAAATTAACAATTTTTATTGACATTAAAACAGAAATATGATATACTCAAAATATCATCAACATTTGGAAGCTGATATTATCCGCATCAGAAAAGCGGATAAATGATGAGTGTGATGCGCCTTGTTTTTAGGGGTGCATGTAGCTTTTAAGATAGGATTTCCAAGGGTGAGAATGTACGACCGCTTACCACAGTAAGCCAAGGCCAGACGGACAGCCGGGTCGAACGCCGAACGCCGATTTTTTTTCGGTTGGCAGTTAAAAACTGCCTTATTGATTGAGTTAAAAGCTCAAATTTTATAAGTTGGTTACTTTATAACCATGTGCTTTGCACACATCGACTTGTGAAACGGTCAATAAGAGTACGCGTAAACAATCTTTACTTACACTCTAAAAAACCTATCCGTAGATATGCTCTGAATGTCTGATTTTGTGTATAATATTAGATTTTTCACAGTAAGCGATGTGTCGGCATGTCGCTTACTTTTTGTTTTATATAATTAAGGTGAAACGGAGACTGATTATGAAAAAAATAATTGAGCTTAAAAATATATCAAAGGAATTCGACGGTGAAAAAGTCTTAAATTCCATTAATCTTGACATTTACGACAAGCAGTTTGTGACTCTTCTGGGACCTTCAGGTTGCGGAAAAACAACCACATTGCGAATTGTTGGCGGTTTTGAAACTCCCGACGAGGGCGAGCTGCTTTTTGAGGGAAACAACATCAAAGATGTGCCTGCACACAAGCGAAATGTAAATACGGTTTTCCAGAAATATGCGCTGTTTCCGCACCTTAATGTGTTTGAAAATATAGCGTTTTCTCTGCGTGTGAAAAAGGTGCCGAACAGTGAAGTGGTAAAGCGTGTGAAGGAAATGCTTGAGCTTGTTGCCTTAAAAGGTTTTGAACGTAAAAATGTAACAAAGCTTTCGGGCGGTCAGCAACAGCGTGTTGCGATTGCACGTGCACTTATAAGCAAGCCGAGAGTGCTTTTGCTTGACGAACCGCTCGGTGCACTTGATTTAAAGCTCAGAAAGGACATGCAGAACGAGCTTAAGAAAATTCAGAAGCAGACGGGCATAACTTTTCTTTATGTTACTCACGATCAGGAGGAAGCACTGTCAATGTCCGATGTGGTTGTCGTAATGGCAGACGGACAGATTCAGCAGATTGGTTCGCCCACAGACATCTACAATGAGCCCGAAAACGCATTTGTTGCAGACTTTATCGGTGAAAGTAATATTGTTGACGGCATTATGAATGAGGACTTTAAGGTGACTTTTTCAAATCATACCTTTACCTGTGTTGACAAGGGATTTAAAAAGGGTGAGGCTGTTGACGTGGTTGTGCGTCCTGAGGACGTTGACGTTGTGGCAAAAGAGGACGGCATGCTTACAGGAACGGTTACATCTGTTACCTTTAAGGGTGTGCATTATGAAATAATAGTTGATATTGACGGCTTCAAGTGGATGATTCAGTCAACTGATTTTGTTGATGTGAATGCCAAAATCGGTGTGTTTATTGAGCCTGATGCAATACACATTATGAAAAAATCCGAATATTCGGGACAGTACGGCGACTACTCGACCTTCAGTGACGAAATCGAAGAGCTGTCCAATACCGATACGGTTGAAGAATAAACGGTATTGCTGGGGGAAGGAAGTGAGCTTAATTGAAGAATATCAGAATGGGACTTGGCAGACTTGCGGCGGCTCCGCATATTTTGTGGACAGTTCTTTTTATAGTTGCACCGCTGATTTTTGTTATATACTACACCTTTACGGACTATGAGGGTGCATTTACTTTTAATAATATTTTTGCATTGCAGGACCATGTCGAAACCTTTGCGCTTTCGATAAGTCTTTCGGTTATTGCTACTTTTATATGCTTTTTAATCGGGTATCCGCTTGCATATATTATAGCAAAAAGCAGGGAATCATCGCAGAAAATCATGATTATGCTTCTGATGCTTCCTATGTGGACAAATCTTCTTATACGAACATATTCGATGATGGCTATTATGGATGACGGCGGATTTTTAAATACCGTTTTAGGGTATTTTTCAATCGGGAAGCTACACCTTATAGGCACAAAGGGCGCTGTGATTTTCGGTATGGTTTATGACTTTCTGCCGTACATGGTTTTGCCCATTTATACCACCATTTCAAAGCTTGATGCAAACGTGCTTGAGGCGGCAAGTGATCTTGGCTGTAACCATTTTCAGGCGCTTATGCGTGTAATACTTCCGCTTTCTGCGTCGGGTATTATTTCGGGCGTGACTATGGTTTTTGTTCCGTCTATAAGTACATTCTACATTTCGCAAAAGCTCGGCGGCGGTACGTTTGAGCTTATCGGTGACACGATTGAAAGACAGTTCCAGAACAGCAGCACATATAATGTCGGTGCGGCGATTTCTCTGGTTATGATGATTCTTGTTCTTATATCGCTTGCGATTATGAACAAATTTGCCGAGGAAGAGGGAGGTAGTCAGAATTGAAAGCAGTTTCAAAAATTTATGTGGCGCTTGTGTTCACGATTTTATACATTCCTATTCTTGTGCTTGTACTTTTTTCGTTTAACAGCACCGCCAATACAGGCGACCTTACAGGATTGTCGCTTTACTGGTACCGTGAGCTTTTCAACAGTCCTGACACCTTCAATGCTCTAAAGAACACACTTATTCTTGCGATAAGTGCGTCGGTGATTTCGACGGTTATCGGTACTGCGGCGGCGGTCGGTATCACAAAATTTAAAAAGAATTTTACACGTAATACAGTCTTGTCACTCACAAACGTTCCGATGATGAATCCCGATATTGTGACGGGTATTTCAATGATGCTTTTGTTTGTGTTTATCGGTAATTTTACCATGAGCGCCGACAAGCTTGGCTTCGGTACGCTTCTGATTGCACATGTAACTTTTTGTCTGCCGTATGTTATTTTGTCGGTGCGTCCGAAAATACTGCAGATGAATAAGGCTTTGCCTGAGGCGGCGATGGACCTCGGCTGTACTCCGCTTATGTCGTTTTTCAAGGTGGAGCTTCCCAATATTATGTCGGGAGTTGTTTCGGGATTTATTCTTGCGTTTACTTTGTCGCTTGATGATTTCGTAATCAGCTATTTCACAACGGGAAATGATTTTCAGACCTTGCCGCTGCTTATTTATTCAATGACTAAAAAAGAGGTTAAGCCTGATATATACGCTCTGTCAACACTTATGATTGCGGCGGTTACAGTTTTGCTTTTACTGTCCAATATATCATCAAAGGGAAAGACGGCAGAGAGAAAGGCGGCACTGAAATGAGAAAAATATTTTTAACAGCGCTGATTCTGTCGGTAGTCATGCTTTGCGGATGCTCGGGCAAAAAACAGGTACAGACGCTTAATGTCTATAACTGGGGCGAGTATATTTCCGACGGCTCTGAGGGTACGCTCGACGTGAATGAGGAATTTGAAAAGTACTGCCTTGAAGAGTTTGGCGAGAATGTTAAGGTGAATTATACGACCTATGCGAGCAATGAGGATATGTATAACAAAATCAAGAGTGATTCGGCATCGTATGATGTTATCATTCCGTCAGACTACATGATTGAGCGTATGATTAACGAGGATATGCTTTTAAAGCTTGATTTTAATAATATCCCCAACTATGAATATGTAAATAAAGAGTTCAGAGGTCTGTTTTTTGACAAAAACGACGAATATTCCGTTCCATATACCTACGGTATGGTCGGTATCATATATAACGATGCCATGGTTGACGAAGAGGATGTCGGCGGCTGGGATTTGTTGTGGAATGAAAAGTACAAGGGTCAGATTTTGCAGTTCAATAATCCCCGTGATGCGTTCGGGACGGCTATTTATTCGGTGGGCGGTGACGTGAATTCGACTGACGTAAATGTGTGGAATGATGCGGTTGAAAAGCTGAAAAAGCAGAAACCGCTGATTCAGAGCTATGTCATGGACGAGATTTTCAATAAGATGAAAAACGGCTCTGCCGCTATTGCACCGTATTACGCCGGCGACTATCTGACTATGTATGAAAGTAACGAAAATCTGCAGTTCTATTATCCCCAAGAGGGCACAAACGTGTTTGTGGATTCTATGTGCATACCGAAATGTGCGAGAAATAAAGAGCTTGCAGAAAAATATATAAACTTTATGCTTTCGGATGATATTGCGATTGCCAATGCGGAGTATATTGCGTATGCTTCGCCTCATGATAATGTGGTGTCAAATGAAGTGTATATTGAAGATATGACCGACTGGTGCGAAAATGCAATTGAAATTCTTTATCCGAAAAATTTTGATATACCTACTCAGTATTATGAAAATCTTGACTCAGATACACTTATGCTTCAGAACAGCCTGTGGGAAACACTTAAAATAGATAATGCGGTTGAAGCGTG
>JAXJRQ010000085.1:0-6689 GCA_036310525.1 Clostridia bacterium | reverse complement strand
CGCTCAATGATACTGAAAGCTTTTCTGCAACTTCTGTACCCTCAGCTTCTGTAGCTGTTTTAATCAGAACAGCATATGCTTCCTGATTCCATTCAACTTCATGCCCCAAAGCCTGTGAAACAGCTCTGAAGGGAACCATTGTTCTGTCGTTCACAATCTGTGCGGGAACATCAAGCTCAACAGTTGACTCTTCTGCTTCCATGATTGTCTTATATGTAAAGACTTTCATTTCATTGCTTCCGATTGTAAGACGCATACGCTTAAGATTAAGCGGTCCGTCAATCTTAACCAACTGAGCGTCGCCGTCCCACTGAACGTCGCAACCAAGAGCCTCAAAAACGCCTCTTGCCGGAATCAAAGTACGGTCATCGACAATCATAGCTGCCTGGTCTGTAAATAAAATTTCTGTGTCGTCAATATAAACAGCGGGTGAATTGTCGGTTGTGTCTGCCAATGCAACAGCTGCTGATGAAGCCATCATTGCTATCGCAGTAAGCATAGTAATTAATTTTTTCATAAAAACACTTCCTTTGTGTATATTTTTTTAGAGCTAAACTCTAATATCATATTTCATTATAACATAATTTTTACGGATATACAATAAAAAAATTATTTTTTTATAAAATAAGGTGGAAAAATCAAATCAAATGTTGTATAATATAACATGTAAAAGTATTTGCATATGGAGGGGAGCAAATGAATGCGTTTTTGGAATACCTTATAAAATACATACAATTACTGCGTTTGAGTGATGTAATAGACGTAATTATCGTTGCAATAATAATCTACTATATAATAAAGCTTGTGCGTGAAACACGTGCCATGCAACTGTTAAAGGGTGTGGCAGTCTTTCTTATAATCTTTCTTATAAGCCACGTGTGCAAGCTCAATGCTTTAAACTACATACTGAGCAGTACCATGCAGATTGGTTTATTTGCGATTGTGGTAATTTTCCAGCCTGAGCTACGGAATATGCTTGAGCGTCTCGGCAGAATAAAGTTCGGCATTAACAAAATCATGGATTTCGGTACTGATTCCGATTCAGGAAGCAGAATAACCGCAATTGAGGCTGTGACAAATGCGGCTGTGGATATGTCCGCTTCACGCACAGGTGCACTCATGGTTCTTGAATGCGAGACAAAGCTTGGCGACTTCATGACATCGGGAGTAATGCTTGATGCGCTGGTTTCAAAGGGACTTCTGGAAAACATTTTTGTACCCAACACCCCCTTGCACGATGGTGCGGTAATTATAAGAGGAAATAAAATCATGGCGGCAGGATGTATGCTTCCGCTAACGAACAATAACAATTTATCATACGAGCTTGGCACACGCCACCGTGCGGCGATAGGACTCAGCGAAAACACCGACGCAATAGTGGTAGTTGTCAGCGAAGAAACAGGCAAAATTTCAATTGCACGCCACGGCACGCTGACCCGTAACCTCACGGGTGAATCGCTTAGAAAAGCACTCAAGAAAATCCTTGCTCCCGAAGAGGAGAACGAGGAAACAGGCAAGAAGATTGATGCACTGAAATTCTGGCAGAAAAAATCAGATTAAAAGAGGATGATAAAATGAAAAACATACCAAAAGCAAAAAAACCTCCCGGCATGAGGACTATGATATTGTCATTAATTCTGGCGATTGCTGTGTGGATTGCCGTAACATATGTAAATGATCCCGACATAACCACCACCCTTTCAGGCTTGTACGTGCATTTTAACGGCGAAACGGCGCTTCGTGAGCGTGGTATGGTAATCACGGGCAGAAACGAAATTCCGCCTGCTTCCGTTTCCGTAAGCGGAAAGCGCAAGGATTTACTTGAGTATATGAATGAAGTTCATATCGAGGTGGATGTGTCCGATATTCACGAAGAAGGTGAATATACATTAAAAGGTGCCGTTAAGCTTCCCACTACGAGGATTTCGGTTGAAAAGGAAAAATACGGCGATATTTCCGTTAATGTTGAAAAGCTGTGCGAAAAGGAAATTCCGGTAAAGGTACGCCAGACGGGCACATTGAAAAATAAAATTGTTGAGTCTGTGCTTGGAACAAAAACCGTAAAGATTACAGGCTCACAATCCGAGCTTGACATGGTTTCATACGGAATTGCCGACGTGGATGTTTCGGAAATAACCGAAAACGGCGAAAGCGAAGTGAAATACCTGCTGCTTGACCAGAGCGGCGGTTATATTGAAAAAAACGAAACAATTGAAGCCGATGCCGCAACAATAAAGGTAACAAACATTATTTACGACAAAAAAACTCTTCCCGTAAAGCTTGTACTTACGGAAGAAATGCATAAAAAATATGTACTTAACGAAAGCAAAAGTACTTCATCGGTGACAGAGCTTGAGGTAGGCGTACTGCCTGAATGTACAGCAGAAGAGGTTCAGCTTTATATTGACAGAAAAACAGATTCCGCAGAGGAATTTACTCTGACGCAGGCTGAGGGGATGTATGTTCCCGAAAACTACAGAACCGTAAAGGTGAAGCCGTCACTTATCGAAAAAACTACCGCAGAGCTTGAAATCCGTCCTTACGGCGAAAATCTTGCCGAGGGTCTGGAAGCAGAATTTACCAATATAAAGGTTGAGGTAAGTGCGCTTGAAGATAAGCTCAATGCAGATAACGTAAAAGCAAAGGTCAACCTCGATGGTCTTGGCGAGGGTGAGCATGTTCTGCCCGTCACAATAGAGGGTGAAACGGTAAGCGTTCATAAAGAATATACAGCGTATGTGATAATACGTCAAAAACAGTAATAAAGGATGGAAACTAAATGTCAGATATACTTGTAAGAGGAAACAGCATGGATGGCGCAATACGAGTGTTTTGTGCCATAACAACGGAGCTTGTAAACGAGGCTCATACAATACATGATACAAATCCCGTCGCATCTGCGGCATTGGGCAGACTGCTTACAGGAGCGGTTTTAATGGGAGCAGCAGGTCTTAAAAATGAAAGCGATTCGCTCACATTGCAGATAAACGGCGATGGACCCTTGGGAAGACTTGTTGCCGTAACGGACAGCAGTCTTAATGTGCGTGGTTATGTGCATAACCCGTACGTTGATTTGCCCTTAAACAGCAGAGGTAAAATCGACGTTGGCGGCGGTGTAGGCGTTGGAGATTTGAGCATAATAAGGGATTTGGGACTTAAAGAGCCTTATATCGGACGTATTCCGCTTGTATCGGGCGAAATTGCTGAGGACTTGACATATTATTACGCAAAAAGCGAGCAAATCCCGACTGCAATTGCGCTTGGCGTACTGGTTGATACCGATAACTCAATAAAAGCGGCGGGCGGATATATGATTCAGCTTATGCCCGAAGCGACCGATGATATGGCAAAACGTCTTGAGGAAATTATAGCAGGACTTCCGCCCGTTACCGAAATGATTGACAGCGGTATGGATGTAATGGACATTGCGTTTCGTGTGACACAGGGATTTTCGATGCTACTCGAAAACAAGACCGTTACACCGGCATATAAGTGCAAATGCTCACGTGAACGTATGGAAAAAGCGCTTATTTCAATAGGCAAGGACGAGCTTGAGGACATTATCAGAGAACAGGGTCAGGCGGAAATTTGCTGTCAATTCTGTAACGGAAAATATACCTTTGATAAGGCAGAGTTGGAAGAATTGCTCGAAAAAGCAAAATAAATTGTAAAAATTTCAAAAAAACCTTGACAAAACACAATAAAATCTATATAATAGATAAGGTGTCTGATTTTTAATTTGGAATCAAGACGATTAATCGGAATCGTATATTAACAGGGAGGTGCAGAGAAATGAAAATGACATTCCAGCCAAAAAAGCGTCAGAGATCTAAGGAACACGGATTCAGAAAGAGAATGGCTACAAAATCAGGTAGAAAGATTTTGGCATCAAGAAGAAGAAAAGGCAGAAAGTCTTTAACTGCGTAAATTACAGCTATTAGGGCAAGAAGTTCAAAGATGGAGAGCTTTTTGCCTTTTTTAGTATTTTGATTTACGCTATGAATTAATTTGATTTACCGCAAATGCGGACGAAGAAAATGCTATGAATAACATTACAAGTTTAAAACGCAACAATGACTTCAGACGGCTATATGCACGTGGCAAAAGCTATGCAGGCGGCTATACTGTGGTTTATATGTCGAAAAACCGTTTCGGAATAAACCGTGTGGGACTCACTGTATCAAAATCAGTCGGAAAAGCAGTTGTCAGAAACCGCTTAAAGCGTCTGATGCGTGAGAGCTACCGTCTTTTATCGGACAGGCTCTTGCAGGGTTATGATATTATAATTGTGTCCCGTAACAGAGCAACAGGCAAGTCACAGCCGCAGATTATGAAGGACATTGAATATGCTATGAGAAAGCTTGGATTGATTGAAAGTTGAAAAAACTACTTATTATTTTAATTGATTTTTACAGACACCATATTTCGCCGTACAAGGGTGGGGCTTGCTGCCGGTTTATCCCCACATGTTCACAGTATGCCCGTGAGGCGATTGAAAAGTACGGTGCCCTTAAAGGGGGTTATCTTGCCCTTAAGCGGCTGTTAAAATGCCATCCGTTTCATAAGGGCGGTTATGATCCCGTACCATAATACCGGGATTTTTTAATCAAGGCAGCGGAGAGGAAAAAACAGATGTTTGAATATTGTATTACCAGACCTATGGGCTGGATAATCGAGCAGATTTATAACCTTGTTGCCAACTACGGTTTGTCGATTATAATTTTTACTATTCTTATTAAGCTGATACTTCTGCCTCTTAATATCAGATCGCAAAAGGCGATGAAAAAACAGCAGAAGATACAGCCTATTTTGCAGGAATTGCAGACAAAGTATGCAAACGACAAGGAAAAACTGCAAAGAGAAATGGCAAAGCTCTATAAAGAGAACGATGTGTCATTGACAGGCGGATGTCTGCCGATGCTTATTCAGTTCCCTATCCTGATTGGTCTGTACAGGGTTATTTATGCGCCGTTAAAGTACCTTTTGGGTGTTGACGTAACAAGCCAGAGCGCAATTGACCGTGTGGCACAGCTAAAGGATGCTATGGTTCAGGCAGGACACAGTATAGGAAATCTTGCTCAGCTTGACGCCGCAGGTATCCTGAAAAACTCGCAGATTCAGGTTTCGCAGTGGGCACAGACTCTTAACGGAGCTATGGATGAATGGGCAATCAACTTTAATTTTTGCGGTCTGGATATATCGAACGTACCATCAGTTGCAATGAATTATATTATGCGTGCTGATTTCTCCGACTGGGGAAAAATTGCACTGCTCCTGATTCCTGCACTTGCAGTAATCACTTCGATATTGTCCAACAAGATTACAATGGCTCAGTCAGGTCAGAAAAACACAAATCCGAACGCAGACGACTCAGCGGCACAAATGTCAAGAACAATGACAATGATGATGCCTGTCATGACCGGTGTTTTCACATTTACATTGCCGGCAGGACTGGGTGTTTACTGGATAATCAGTTCGGTTATGCAGATAGTACAGCAGTTGATACTTAATGCATATTTTAATAAGAAAGGGGATGACATAGATGTCAGAATTCCGGAAAAAAAGCAACTCCACGGAAAAAAGAGCAAAAAACGTAAATGATGCTGTTAAATTGGCATTGGAGGAGCTTGGAGTTTCAGAGGATAAAGTAACAGTAGAGGTAATAGATGAGGGAGCAAAAGGCTTCCTTGGTCTTGGTGCCAGAGATGCCGTTGTTAAGGTAACGGTTAAAGAAGATAATAAAGCAAAGAAAACAGAAAAGGCTGCGCCAGCTGCAAAGCCTGCTTCAAAGAAAGTTGTTTCGGACGAAGCGCCTGAAGAAGTAGCAGCAAAGTTTTTGGGCGATATTTTCAAGGCTATGGAGCTTGATGTTAATATCGACGCAAAGGAAGGCGAAGATAACACTGTTTCGATAGATATTTCGGGCGATAATATGGGTATTGTTATCGGTAAGAGAGGCGATACACTTGACAGCTTGCAGTATCTTACATCACTTGTTGTGAATAAGCACTCAGAGGATTATATCAAGGTTTCAATTGATACTGAGAATTATCGTGAAAAGCGTACAGATGCCCTTCTTGCACTTTCAAAGAGATTGTCTGAAAAGGTTGCACGTACAGGTAAGAAATTCACACTTGAACCTATGAATCCGTATGAGAGACGTATTATACATTCAAGCTTGCAGGATAATGAGGATGTAACAACATATTCAATTGGTTCAGAGCCTTACAGAAAGGTTGTTATTGCACCGAAAAATCCTAAGCCCTATACAAAAAAGAAGAATAATAACTATAAGAAAAATCATGAAAACACTAAACCGGCTGTGAATCATGAGGATGATGTTGTGGCAGAAAATGTCGGAAGCTATGCAACGACATATAAGGCTGATTTCAAGCCGACACAGCATAAGGCTGAGTATAAGAACTTCGAGGATTATCTCGCAGCTCATAATCTCGACCACTAATGTTAATAAAAACGGAATGGCATCGCCATTCCGTTTTTTTATGCGATTTTGTAAATTGTAATTTATCGGTGAGATGAATATTATGATATTGTAGGGGCGGATGCCCACATCCGCCCGTGAATATACAACGGGACGATGTGGGCATCGTCCCCTACGGCGGTAAATTGTGTACAGTTGTGAACAATTATATTTGTAGGGACCGGCTTCCAGACGGTCCGTGTAAAAT
>JAXJRQ010000084.1:0-4601 GCA_036310525.1 Clostridia bacterium | reverse complement strand
TAAACGGACAGTCGAGGACGCCTGTCCCTACGGCGGGATAATTATTTACGTCACCGACAAATTACAATTTGAATATCCCAACTGCACGGCTGAGGGAAATTTTCGCAGGTTGCTGCTCGACACAACGACGGTGTACGAAGGTACTCCGAGCGACGCCGAGTAGTAAGATGCGGAAATTTAACCAGCCGCTACTTTACATCATCGCCTAATTCGCACGTATATCTCCATTCAATTACATCGCCGTTTTTAAGCGTATACTGCGACGAGCCATAGTTCGGAAAGTATCCGTTAACACTGTACATCCATCCCGAACGTTCGCCGCAATCAAATTCATAGATATTATTTATCCCTTCTATATACACGCCGTCATACATGGGAACCTTCGTATATTCCATATGTATTTCACTGTTTTTCATTTCACGCAGTAAAACATCAAACACACTTTCCCCTTCTGAAAAAACAACTGTCTTTGTCGGAAAAATCACACCGTCCTCAGGAATGAGTGAGCGTTTTTCCTCGTTAAGCCACTGCATATTATTAAGTATTGTATCACACCTTACCGACATAGTGCAAGACAGTATTTTGCTGTTATCCTCTTTTTCAGCTTCATCTGCTGAAATATCAGAAATAACCGCTTCTTCATACTGCACTGTTTCCTCACTCATTAGTATCGGTTCTTCCACCGACTTTGGCACAGCTGTTTCATAAGGTGTAGGAGATAATTCGGGGACAGATACGGTCTGTTCAATCTTTGGAGACGGTGTACGCTTTATCTTTGGCTCAGCTATAGAGCTTTTCTTGCTCTCCTCTTTAAATCCTCCAAGACCGGGAGCATTTCCGCCCCATATAAATGCCGCCGCAAGTGCCAAAACAGCTACAGATACTATAATAATTTTATTTTTATGAGTTTTCAAAAAATTCATCTTTTCGCCTTTCGCATAACATTATACACTGCTTCGGCAAAATTTTTCCTCAGCACATATTTATCGGAATTTATCCAAAAGAAGCATCCGTCAAACAGGTTATTTTGTTTACAAAATTCAGCCGTAATGCTTTCAAACGACTCAGGCTTTACCCTGTTATCCTTTACTGCATTTAAAGCACCCAATGCCTGCTCGGTTGCCATAAGATTAAATCCACCGTCTTTGGTGTGAGAAAACCCACCGTCATAAAGAGCATATGACATGAGGTTATCAAAAAGCGAATTACCCTTTTTTACAAACCGTGTATCATCAAGTGAAATACCAAGCTTACACAGTGCCGTTATTACCTGAGCCGTACTTTCCGAATTTTCCTCGCCCATGCACGAAAAACCGCCGTTTTCATTCTGACACTCCGACAGCATTACAATTGCTCTTTCCGCCGCCTTATTAACATCATCACGATACGTATATTCCGATAAAGCATAAAGCGCCATAGCCGTAACATCTATATCCGACTCCTCTTTTCCCATTGACCAGCCACCGTCAGCAAGCTGACTGTCAAGAATTTTATCAAGATACATATCACGTGTTGCCTGAGTTTTTGCCGTATTGTTTATAGGAATTTCATAATCACCGCTATCAAGCGCAATAAGCGCCCAAATTGCACCGTTTATACCCTGCATCACAGTATTTTCATAGTCGCCCAACGGCATGAGCAAATTATAGCCGCCTACATCTGACGGATTTTTGCCGATTGCATTTAACGCAAGAATTACACGTGAATACTCGGTATATTTCCTTTTATGTAAAACTCCGTCAACACTTTTTATGTATTCTTCAAGCGAAGTATAATAATGACTGTAATATTCATCATCTACATCATATCCGCTTTGTCTAAGACCAAGAATTGTCCATTCACCGCCCACGGAACCGATTTGTGGTTTTGTGACGGTCTTTAAAATACATTCGGCTGTTTTGTCAATAATTTTTTCATATTCCTGTACTATTTTTTCCGTTGTATTATCAGAATGCTCTTTATTCGTATCAACAGTAGTTTTTTCTTTCTTCGGTCTTGACACAACCGTTGTACCGCCGCCCGAAAATCCGCTGTTTGCAGTGCGCTCAACCGTATAATCATCGGTATAGTGGAAAACAATATCACTTCCGTTTTTCAGTTCCTGTTCATCAACACCAAGCTCACAATACTTTCCGTTTATCGTATACATCCAGCCCGAAAGCGTGCCGTTGTCAAATTCCTTAAGACCTTTTATCTCGGAAATATAGTTGTTTTCATTTTTATACGGTATTCCCGCAATACTTAGCGCTTTTGAAACCGCATCAAGCACACAACTGCCTTTTTTTACAGTAACAGCAGTACGTGAGAGCCACGTCGTAAGATTTTTATTCTTGTTTGTATGCGTACCTGTTGCCGATGTCGGTTCACCATGCTTAGAGTCACCCAAAAGCGTAAAATATACAGTTATAGTATCCGATACAGTTCCGCCCGATGATTGCGGAGTGTTTACCGTTACGGAAATTGTTGTGCTTATTTCCTCTGCCGCACCGTTATCGCCTGTATATGTAACCGTTATTTGTGTGTCACTCTCCTGAAGCTCACGGTTAGGCGAATATGAATATTCTGTAATTTCCTGCTTTGTTCCGTTCTCACATACGGCAGTAACCACCATTCCCGTAGGATTGAATACCTCCCCATACTCATAGACGGTTTTGGAAGGCATGGTTGTGATTTCAAGCGCCGTAACCTTCGGTTCGGTAACATTTACAGGAATCTGAGCGCTTTGTCCTCTGTATGTAATGGTTACATTTTCCGTATCGGAGGTTATAATTTCGGGAGTAACGGTATAATTTGAAACTGTATATTCCGTTTCCTCCTGCGTTTCCAAATCTGTATACAAAGCTTTTACAACAAGATTTGTTGTATCAAACTTATCACCCGAAAGATAATCCGTTTTTGTATTTTCAGCATTTACCGTTATAGAGCTTACAACATTTGTACTCTTCATAATCGGAATTTCCACATCGGGAAGCTTACCAAGCCACGCAGACTTTGCAGTACTCGCATTCAGATTGGGTGCCTTTCCTTCTGTAAGTGTAATTCCTCTGTGATTTCCGTATGGGTCTCCCCAACCATTCACATACAAAGAACCGTTACTAAGCGTGAAGGTTTCCTCCATAAAATCCTCTGGAACAATAAGCTCAACATCCTTGCTGTACGAAACAGAGCCAAAGTTGTTCTTTTCCTTTAAAACTGCACAAACACACTGCGCATCCGCATTGCTTGCAAAATTGTACTGTGCTGACTGCGCACCTATAAGCTTCCCTTCATATCCCGTAACATCTCTGTACATTGCAAGAGCATTCATATTATACACACCTGCAAGCTTATTTGCAGGGTGGTACAGTCTGTTGAATTTAACGCTTACCACATCACCAACATGAACGGGATTTGCGTCATTTATGGTTATATCCACCCTTTTTGCGGTAATTACCTGATATTCCGTTGCAGTACCGTCAGTAACTTTAACTATATTTCGTCCCTCTGTTAGCGGAACAGTAAAGCTGTTATCATCATTTTTTGTAACCTCACAAAATCCGCTATAACTAATAGAATTTCCTACTGCGGGATTTGCACAAAAAACAGTACACCCCTCACTTACAGGTGTAAAGGCATATTCTCCCGTATCACCTGTAAAATAAATGCAGTCGTGTTCTGTGTCAATCGCATCGCCTGAAAGCTTTACAGAAGAATCATTCAGACTTTCATTTATAGTCAGTCCCGTTTCCAACGTATCGGCATTGCCAGTGACGCTTACAACAAATACACCCGTATTTTCAGGCCAGATTGCACCATAAAAATTCTTTCCCGAGCCAAAATCAAGGTTAATTGCATCATACGTCACAAGTACAATTGCCACGCCTTCTCCGATAGCGCTTATCCTGCCATCGTCACTGACAGTCACAACATTTTCCGACACTAAACCGTTTTCATCAATAACATTGTAGTGGTAATCAGGCTCAATAAAATAGTTTGAAACAACACCGTCAACCGCCTCCCAGTTACGCAAGGCCACAAGCTGATATGTTTCGTCCACATTAAGCTTTAGGTGTCCCTGAGGATTAATATTCATATAAATATCCGCCACATTATAGCCACTGTTTGACAAAGCATCACGGTCAATTGTGGTTTTGCTTTGTTCCTCGCTAAAGAGCATATCCTCTGTAATTTCAAGTGAAAAGTCTGCCGTTTTTTTGAATTTACCTGCATATGTAATGTAATTTTCACTGCTTATGCGGTAATTGTAGGTTTTTCCGTCTTCGAGACTGAAATAATATGCCGTTGTGCCATCGTTCTCCTCAATTGCCGTTGGTTCTTGCTGTGTAAAGCTAACAAAATGCTTGCTTCCTTTTTGTCCGACATATAATTGAACATCTGACGGAACAGTTATGCATGCATCAGGATACTGCGATGCAGTTTCCTCCTGTGCGAAAACAGGAATGTTCAGTGCTGTTATAAGCATAACAGCGGTTAATAAATAAGATATAATTTTTTTCATTTTGTTTGCGTCCTTTCTTTAATTATGGGTATATGCGTTTTTCAAATCACCTCTTTTATCTACCGCAAACAAAAAAGCCGCGGCAAATTTGCCACAGCTGAGT
>JAXJRQ010000083.1:0-4719 GCA_036310525.1 Clostridia bacterium | reverse complement strand
TGTAAAATCAGCATTATCGCTAATTATATATGAACAATCCCTCCGAGTTTTGCTACGCAAAACCCACCTCCCTTTACACAAGGGAGGCTTTCGCTTCGATTAAACATCTCAACGATAAATTACAATTTATTTTAAAAGGCGCAAATACTTCGGGTAATGGTTTTTCAGCATACCGCCTGATGCCTTTCCCCAACCCAACGGATAACCATTCACGCACACACAGCTCCAGCCGGACTTATCCGAAGGAATGACATTTCCCGTAAGATATGCCTTAATTTCAGCATCATCAACGTAAAAATTCTCGGTATTTTTGAAGTCCTCTTTTTTCAGTGCAAGTGCCAGCGCATGAGCAGGTTCAAAACGATTTTTTCTGCACTGTCCCAGATGCAAACCGCAACGCACCACCTTGATTTTATCTATATCTATTCCCGCAGGCTTTAAATACAGATTTTCACCAAACAGCACAAAATCGCCTTCAAGGTGTATATTGAGGTACTTTGATTCAAATTCACGCCATAATTTTACGGCTTCGTCACATTTGACAGTCTTTTGTGTTTTTTCAACAAAAACATCACCACCATCACATTTTTTAAACAAGGCAAGATAATGACCCTCACCCTTATGATGATGCGGAAATATTCTTTTTGAAAAGCTCATATCATGCTCTGAATCTGACCATTCACTACGCCCTTTATCAAGCATGGACAAATTAAGCGGTTCACAAAGCTCCATATTACATTCATCAATCAGAAAAGCGGCGATTTTTTCATTTTCCTCAGGCGCAAAGGTGCATGTGGAATAGACAAGCATGCCTCCGGCCTTAAGCATTTTAACGGCACATTCAAGAATATTTTTCTGACGCACTCCGCACGAAACCGTATGCTCAATACTCCATTCTGTCACTGCCTGAGGCTCTTTCCGAAACATCCCCTCGCCGCTGCACGGCGCATCCACGATAACCTTATCAAAAAATGCCGTATATTTTTCGCAAAGCTTTTGCGGTGTTTCATTGGTAACAACCGCATTTGATATTCCCATACGTTCGATATTTTCAGAAAGTATATCTGCACGCTTTTTGACAATTTCATTGGCTACAAGAATACCGTTTTTGCCAAGCTTAGCCGCCGCCTGCGTAGACTTTCCGCCCGGTGCGGCGCACAAATCAAGCACCTTATCGCCCTCATTTAACGGCAAAGCTTCAACAACCGCCATTGCGGACGGCTCCTGAAAATAGAAAAGTCCTGCACAATGAAGCGGATGATTTCCCGAAATGATAGTTTTATCGGCATAAAATCCGTTTTTACACCACAAAACAGGCTCAAGCTCACCCGTAGCAGACAACACTGTATCCTTTGCGTTTGCTTTTAGCGTATTTATGCGTATTCCCGAATATAACGGTGCATTTATATAGGCATTGTAAAATTCTTCGTATTCATCACCGAGCATTTTTTTCATACGTTCGGTAAATTCGGTTTTTAATTCCATTATTTTGTACCTTTCGCAAATGTCATATATTAAAAATCAGGGCTGTTAATAACAGCCCTGATTAAAAAAGTTTTTAGAAACGACCTCTCTTTACATAAGTAGTATGGAGAAGCTCATGTGACTTATGTCCGCCGGGAGCTTCAAAATACTCATCGTAAAGCATCTTAACCACAGGGTTTAGGTGTGACTTTCTCAATTCCATCTTTTCATCAGCATCATAAAGAGCCTTTGCACGGATAGATTTAAGGTCAACGCTGTTCCTTACGCTGTCGCTCTGCAGTGGCTGACCGCCGCCGTTGATACAACCGCCCGGACATGCCATAACTTCAACAAAGTGATACTGCTTTTCGCCGCTCTTAATTGCATCAAGAACTTTTCTTGCGTTTGCAAGACCTGATGCAACTGCAACATTGATAGTCTGTCCGCCAAGAGTATATGTAGCCTCTTTCACGCCTTCAGTACCACGTACTTCCTTGAACTCAAGCTTTTCTGTGCTTCCTTCAAGTACTTCTGCCGCAGTTCTCAGTGCGGCTTCCATAACACCGCCTGTTGCACCGAATATTGCACCTGCACCTGTAGCAGTTTCAAATGGATCATCAAACGGTTCATCCTTGAGTGAAGTAAAGTTAATACCTGCGCTCTTAATCATCTTTCCAAGCTCACGTGTTGTAAGAGCAACATCAACGTCAACAAAATCAAACGCATGCTCTTCTTCTCTTGTACATTCAAATTTCTTTGCAGTACAGGGAATTACGCTGACAACGAACAAATCATCAGGATTAATGCCGTTTTTCTGAGCATAATATGTCTTTAAAACAGCACCAAACATCTGCTGAGGTGACTTACATGTTGAAAGATTTTCAGTGAAATCGGGATAATAATGCTCAACAAACTTAACCCAACCGGGACAACAGCTTGTAAACATCGGCAAAGTACCGCCGTTCTTCACTCTTTCGAGGAACTCTGTAGCTTCTTCCATAATTGTAAGGTCAGCGGTGACATCCATATTGAATACACCGTCAACACCAAGACGTCTTATAGCTGAAATCATCTTGCCTTCAACATTTGTACCTACCGGCATGTCGAAACATTCGCCGAGAGTTGCACGGATTGAAGGAGCTGTAAATACAACAACCTTTTTATCGGGATTTGAAATAGCGTCCCATACCTCGTCAACATTACTCTTTTCGCTAAGAGCACCAACGGGACATGCAACCACACACTGACCACAGCCTACACAAGGCGAATCCTTAAGGCTCTTTTCAAATGCGCAGTCGATATGTGTTTCAAAACCACGGTTAATCTCACCGATTGCACCGATTGACTGCATCTTTGTACAAGCAGCAGTACAGCGACGACAAAGAATACATTTGTTGTTATCTCTTATGAGATACGGTGAACAATCATCTATTTCGTAATTCTTATCCTCACCCGCAAAGCGGTCTTCATTTACACCATAATCAAGTGCAAGCTTCTGAAGCTCACAGTTGTTGCTTCTTACACATGAAAGACACTTTTTGCGGTGTGTTGAAAGGATAAGCTCAATAGTCGTTTTTCTTGACTGTCTTACGGCAGGAGTATTTGTGAATACCTCCATACCTTCTTCAACAGGATATACGCAAGCCGCAATCAAACCACGTCTGCCTTTAACTTCAACAACGCAGACACGGCATGCACCTATACAGTTTATATCTTTAAGATAGCATAATGACGGAATTTCCACATCAGCTTCTCTTGCAGCCTGAAGGATTGTATAATTTTCAGGCACGCAAACGCTGATGCCGTTAATTTTTAAGTTTACCATTTATCATACCCTCCTTATTTCTTAACAATAGCATTAAACTTACAGTTGTTCATACATACGCCGCACTTGATACACTTATCCTGATCAATAACATGCGCCGTCTTAACTGCGCCTGAAATTGCATCAGCAGGACAATTACGTGCACAAAGAGTACAGCCCTTACACAAATCAGCAACTATCTCGTACTTAAGAAGCTTCTTACATACGCCTGCAGGACAGTTCTTGTCCTTAACGTGTGCAACATATTCGTCTTCAAAATAATGCATTGTTGAAATAACGGGGTTAGGTGATGACTGACCCAATGCACACAATGATGATGACTTCATATGTGCACACAGTTCTTTAATCTTTTCGATGTCGCCTTCTTCACCTTTACCTGAAGTAATCTTTTCAATCAGCTCATACAAACGCTTTGTACCGATTCGACATGGTGTACACTTACCGCAGGATTCATCAACAGTAAATTCAAGGAAGAATTTCGCAATATCAACCATACAGGTATCTTCGTCCATTACGATAAGACCGCCTGAACCCATCATTGAGCCGAGAGCAATAAGGTTTTCGTAGTCGATGGGAACATCCATATGCGATGCAGGAATACATCCGCCTGAAGGACCACCTGTCTGTGCAGCCTTGAATTCCTTTCCGTCGGGAACGCCGCCGCCGATTTCTTCTACGATTTCACGCAAGGTTGTTCCCATAGGAACTTCAACAAGACCAACGTTTGTAATCTTACCGCCGAGCGCAAATACCTTTGTACCCTTTGAATTTTCGGTACCCATACCTGCAAACCAGTCAGCACCCTTAAGGATTATCTGACAAATGTTTGCATATGTTTCAACGTTATTAAGTATTGTCGGTTTTTCAAACAGACCCTTTATAGCCGGGAACGGCGGACGAGGACGAGGTTCACCTCTGTTACCTTCGATTGAAGTCATAAGAGCTGTTTCTTCACCGCAGACAAACGCACCTGCGCCAAGTCTTAATTCTATATCAAATGAGAAGTCTGTTCCGAATATTCCATCACCTAAAAGACCATATTCCTTTGCCTGAGCAATAGCAATCTTAAGTCTTTCAACTGCAACGGGATATTCTGCACGAACATATATATAACCCTTATTTGCACCGATTGTATAACCTGCGATAGCCATAGCTTCAAGTATAGCATGCGGGTCACCTTCAAGAATTGAACGGTCCATGAATGCACCGGGGTCACCTTCGTCGGCATTACAGCAAACGTACTTCTGGTCATTAACCGAAGCCTTTGCAAATGCCCATTTCCTACCTGTCGGGAAACCGCCGCCGCCACGACCTCTCAAGCCTGATTTAATAAGCTCGTCTATAACGTCATCGGGAGTCATTGAGGTAAGAACCTTTGCCAATGCCTGATAACCGTCAGTTGCTATGTATTCTTCTATATTTTCAGGGTC
>JAXJRQ010000082.1:0-8913 GCA_036310525.1 Clostridia bacterium | reverse complement strand
TATGTATTCTTTATCCATAAGCCTCCCCTCCTTTATAATAAGATGATGGCATAACCGCCCAGCTTTTACACTGTTTTCAGTCTTACCTTTATGTTGGATTTTTCCAACGGATACATTATACAACACATCTTTTATTATTTCAACGTTTTTTATAAAAACTTCATTATATTGTAACCTTCATCAAAAACAATTTTTGCCTTTTTAAAAACCGTTATAAACTAAAAAAATGCACATAATGAATATATATCGAAAATAACGGTGATACGGAAAGGAATGATAATAACATGAAGAAAGAGTCTGTAAACAGTATGGAAGCGCTTGAAAAAAAGCTTGCCGAAGTAAAGGAAGCGCAGCGGATTTTTTCAACCTACACGCAGGAGGAAGTGGATAAAATCTTCCATGCGGCGGCAATTGCGGCAAACAACTCCAGAATAACGCTTGCAAAAATGGCGGTAAAGGAAACGGGCATGGGTGTAGTTGAGGATAAGGTAATCAAGAACAACTATGCGGCAGAATACATTTACAATAAATATAAAAACGAAAAAACCTGCGGAGTGATAGAAGAGGATTCGTCGTTCGGGATAAAGCGGATTGCCGAGCCGATTGGTGTTATTGCGGCTGTAATCCCGACCACAAACCCGACCTCTACAGCGATTTTTAAAGCGCTTATCGCTTTAAAAACACGAAACGGAATTATAATGAGTCCGCATCCGAGGGCGAAAAAATGCACCTGTGAAGCGGCAAGAATAATACTTGAGGCGGCAGTGAAGGCAGGTGCGCCCCAAAACATTATAGGCTGGATTGATGAGCCTTCGGCAGACATGACCGGCTTTGTCATGAAAGAGGCGGACATTATCCTTGCAACGGGCGGTCCGGGAATGGTAAAAGCGGCGTATTCATCGGGAAAGCCTGCACTTGGTGTGGGTGCCGGAAACACTCCTGCAATGATTGATTCCACTGCCGATATTTTACAGGCGGTAAATTCAATCATACACTCAAAAACCTTTGACAATGGCATGATTTGTGCTTCGGAGCAGGCTGTAATTGTCGACAAAAGCATATACAGTGAGGTTAAAAAGGAATTTGAGTACAGAGGCTGTTATTTTCTTAATGACAAGGAGCTTGAAAAGGTACGAAAAACCATTATTGTAAACGGTGCCTTAAATCCCAAAATTGTTGGTCAGACGGCGTATGATATTGCAAAGCTTTCGGGCGTTGACGTAGCGCATGAGACAAAAATTCTTATCGGTGAGGTTGAAAACGTCGAAAAAACGGAGGAGTTTGCCCACGAAAAGCTATCTCCTGTGCTTGCCATGTACAAGGCAAAAAATTTCAGCGACGCAACCGACAAGGCTGAGGTGCTTATTACGGGCGGCGGTTACGGGCATACTGCATCAATATACTTAAATCCCGTGACAGGTCAGGAAAAGCTTGATGCTTTCAGCGAAAAAATGAAAACGTGCCGTATTCTTGTCAACACTCCGTCATCGCACGGCGGAATAGGTGATTTATATAATTTTGCGCTTGCGCCCTCGCTCACCCTCGGCTGTGGTTCGTGGGGCGGTAATTCCGTTTCGGAAAACGTGGGCATAAAGCATCTTTTAAATATAAAAATTGTGGCGGAGCGCCGTGAAAACATGCTGTGGTTCAGAGTTCCCGAAAAGGTGTATCTCAAAAAGGGGTGTCTGCCCGTTGCACTTGACGAGCTTAAAAACGTTATGCACAAAAAACGTGCGTTTATTGTGACGGACGAGTATCTGTATAAGAGCGGAAGCACACGTGCCGTTACGGACAAGCTTGACGAAATGGATATTGTGCATACGACCTTTTATGATGTAACACCCGACCCGGTGCTTTCATGCGCAAGGGACGGTGCACGTGCAATGTCGGCATTTGAGCCTGACGTAATTATTGCCATAGGCGGCGGAAGTGCGATGGATGCCGCAAAAATCATGTGGGTATTATATGAGCATCCCGATGTTGATTTTATGGACATGGCAATGCGTTTTATTGATATACGTAAAAGAGTTTACACCTTCCCGAAAATGGGCGAAAAGGCGTATTTTATTGCAGTACCCACTTCAGCCGGAACAGGCTCGGAGGTGACTCCGTTTGCTGTTATCACAGACGAGGAATCAGGCATAAAATATCCGCTTGCCGATTATGAGCTTTTACCTGATATGGCGATTGTGGATGCGGATTTGATGATGAGTATGCCCCAAAGCCTTACTGCCGCTTCGGGAATTGACGCACTTACTCATGCACTTGAGGCATATGCCTCCGTTATGGCTACGGAATTTACGGATGCTATGGCTATAAAGGCAATTCAGGTAATTTTTGAGTATCTTCCACGTGCGTATGAAAACGGAAGCGAAGACCCCAAAGCACGTGAAAAAATGGCGCATGCATCGTGTATGGCAGGGATTGCGTTTGCAAATGCGTTTTTGGGGATATGTCATTCTCTTGCCCATAAGCTCGGTGCGTTTCATCATCTTCCGCACGGTGCGGCAAATGCACTTCTGATAAATGATGTTATACGCTATAACTGCGAGGAGGTTCCGACAAGAATGGGCACATTTTCGCAGTATGAATATCCGCATACAAGGGAGCGTTATGCGAAAGTGGCGGATTCCTTAAAGCTTGGCGGTAAAAATGACGAGGAAAAGGTGGAGCGTTTAATCGGGGAAATAACAAAGCTTAAAAAGATTATCGGTATAAAGGATTCGATAAAGGACTACGGCATTGATGAAAAATCTTTCCTTGATTCGCTTGACGAAATGACCGAAATGGCATTTGACGACCAGTGTACGGGCGCAAATCCGAGGTATCCGCTTATGAGTGAGATTAAGCAGATTTATCTTGATGCGTATTACGGCAAAAATAAAGCATAAAAATACAAGGTGTTGTAAAGTTAAGAATTTGCAGTGTGCAAAAAACGAAAGCAAGGCTTCTCCTTGAGGAGAAGCTGTCATCTCAGATGACTGATGAGGTGTAGATTGCTTTAGCAATCGTCAAATATTAAATCATCCACCTCATCCGTCGTCTTTCAGACGCCACCTTCCCCTCAAGGGGAAGGCTTTTTTGTGCATATTTCGTACTGCTGAAAACTTTATAAAAACATCATAAAAAAGCTATAAATATTTTGACATTTGACAATTATGGTAAATTCATTTATCATATAAGTAGTACGAAGGAAAGGCGGAAAATCCAATGCAAAGCGGCGAAAGGCTTATAGCGGATATGCACACTCACTCGGACAATTCGCATGATTCAAAATGCAAAATGGAGGATATGTGTTTATCGCAGATACAAAAGGGCACACGGATAATGGCAGTGACCGACCACTGCGATACATTTATGTGCAATGACTATGACATATACACTCCGCTTATAAATTCATATAACGAGGTCTGTGCGCTCAGTGAAAAATACAATGATAAATGTATGCTTTTGTCGGGTGTTGAAATAGGCGAGGGGTTCTGGTTTCCAAAGGAATGTGAGCGTGTTTTAAAGCTTGTTCCCTATGATGTAATACTGGGCTCTGTGCACTGCGTAAAATATAATGACATAACAGAGCCATACAGCATAATTGACTTTTCGACCTTTAACAAAGAACAGCTTTACGGATATATCGGGGCGTATTTTGACGATATGCTTACCATGCTCGATTGTATGGACTTTGATATTCTGACGCACCTTACCTGTCCCCTGAGGTACATAAGCGGAAAGTATAAAAGGGAGATTGACCTTTCGGTATTTGATGAAAAAATAACCGAAATTCTAAAGCGCATAATTAAACGGGAAATCGCTCTTGAAATAAACACATCTTCGGTTGATGCACTTAACGATTTTATGCCGCCTGTGCAGATACTGAAAAAATACCGTGAGCTGGGCGGTTCGCTTATAGCTCTCGGCTCTGATGCACACTCTGCCCAAAACGCATCGGCGCATTTCGATAAGGCGATAGCGTGTATGAAAAAGCTTGGATTTTACGAGGCTGTTTATTACAAAAACAGAAAGTGCCATGTATATACGATATGAAAGGTATATAAAGTACAACAATTTTATTAATATTATGTATTTTCTTTATAGCTGATATATGTTATAATGAATTAAATTAGAAAAAACGAGAAATTTTCATGAAAAAGAATGTTATTGTTTACAGCGGATTTTGCGGTGTGAATAAGCGTGCAGTTGAAATTCTCACTCACACGATTTTTGACTACGCTCATGAGGTTCCCGACTGCATAAGCAGTGAGTCCGTAAGCTTTGATGATAATACCCGATACTTTTTTATCGGAACAAAAAAGGACAATACCTATATAAATGATAATTTCGATACAGAGCTTTCACATGACGAGGAATACGCCATAAAGGTTTGTGACGGCAATGTTTACATATGCGGCAGTGATGAAAATGGCGTTCTTTACGGCTTGTATTTTCAATCGTTTACCGAGCTTCAGCGTGATTCCATTGATGGTGTGCTGATTGCAGATGCCGTAACCGATTTTGTAAACAAAACATCGGCTCTGTTTATGGAGAAATACCCTGAGCTTGAATTGCAGTTCGGGCTTCACGCAAGCTCTGTTAAGGAAAAGCTGCAGTATATTAAAAACGTCAACAAGGATGTCAGAATTGTATGGGAGGACGCAGGCTCTGCTCCGTATTCGTACATTGTGGACGATATGGACGATTTTGATAAAACCGCAGAACTCACAAAGAAAATCGCTCTTTTAAGAGGCAATGATGATAAATTCGGCGTTGTTTTAAAGGGCTTCACAAAGCTTGACTGGTCAAGCTTCAAGCATATGACAAATTCGCAGTGCATAGGTACTGCATCTGAAGTTATGCAGCGTGAAAGAGTGATGGAAAAATCGAAAATATGGAAGTATGTACAGGCAAACTGGATTGTTCATGCTCCCAAGGTTTACGAAATGATTCAGCTTATGAGTAACCTTAAGGGCGGTGAGCTTGATATTACGGCACTCGTGGAGGACGGTATGTTCGAGAAAAAGATTTATTATCCCGTTGCTGTATATGCCGAAATGCTCTGGAACACTGACGCAGATATTAAAGAAATCATGTCAAACACAGCTATGCGAAGCTATGTTGACTTTGAATAATATTTTTGTGCCTTACGGTACGGAAGGGGAGAATTAAAATGCAGAATAAAAAAATACTGGTAGAAAACATATTGCCGTTCTGGCTAAAAAACAGTATTGACTACGAAAACGGAGGTATCTACACTTGTGTCGATAAGTGCGGAGATATATACGGCACAGAAAAGAGTGTATGGTTTCAGGGAAGAGCATTATGGACTTTTTCAAAAGCCTATAATGTGATTGAAAAAAATCCCGAATACTTAAAGGCGGCAGAGGCTATATATAATTTCCTCGACAAATGCACCGATACCGACGGAAGAATGTTCTTCACCGTAACGGCTGACGGAAGGGAAATTCAGAAAAGAAGATATTATTTCTCGGAAACCTTTGCGGCAATAGGCTGTGCTGAATTTTACAAGGCTACGGGTAAGGAAGAGGCGCTTATAAAAGCAAACAAGTATTTTGACGTAGCATATGAGTGCTTTAAGGGAATAAGAAAAACTGCACCCAAATTCAATGCCGAAAATCATGATTTCAAGGCATTGTCGCCTGTTATGATTATGCTTGCAACTGCGCAGGTATTAAGAAGCGTTGATTTTGATAAGTATAATTTGATTGCAAAGGAATGTCTTGACGAAATTCTTCATGGCGGTTATAACACGAAAAAGGCACTGATGGAAAACGTTACAAGTGACGGAGAGTTTTCGGATACTCCTTCGGGAAGAATTGTTAACCCCGGTCATTCTCTTGAAGCGGCATGGTTCATAATGAGCGAGGGTCTTCTTACGGATAATCAGGAAGCGATTGACGCCGCAAAAGACATAATAGATAAAACATATCCGCTCGGATGGGACAAAAAGCACGGCGGAATTATAGCCTTTACCGATGTTAACAACAAGCCTCCCGTACAGCTTGAATGGGATATGAAGCTGTGGTGGCCGCAGTGTGAGGCTATGATAGCTACAAGACTTGCATACATTGTATTAAAGGATGAAAAATACAATAAGATGTACGAGGAGCTTAAGGAATACAGCGAAAAGTATTTCTACGATAACGAGTGCGGTGAATGGTACGGCTATCTTCACTACGACAACACTCCCTCGACTGACCTCAAGGGTAATATTTTCAAGGGCCCGTTCCATATCCCCAGACTTTATATGATAATGGCGGTTCTTGACGAAACGGGAGATATGCGTGATTTCTTCTGATAACAAAAAATAATGTGTGGGCAATGCCGAATACAGTTAAGGACAGAAGTTCTAAATAGTATACGAGCATTGCGAGGTAAGAAGATGAGGAAAACTCAGTAAAATGGGTTTTCCTCTTTTCTTTTTTTATCCGTACATTCGTCAAAGTAAATGCCTTCTGATAAAATGAAGATACAAAATTCAAAGGAGGCGTTTACGCTATGAAAGAAAAATTTATTGAAAACGGAATTGAGTATGTGAGAAACGGAGAGTACTACATTCCTAATCTCACGGTCCCCGATAACAAGGTTTACAACATTGGCAAGTACGGCAGGTTACACTCAATATTTATTAAAGAAAACAGACCTTGCCTATACTCAATGAAAATGTTTAACGGAACTTGGCTTGCATATCTCGAAGAAATTGACACAACGGCAAAAGAAATGGTTAATAAGCTTATTAAGGATATGGCAGTCAATCAGGGCATCACGGAAGAACTGAAAGCAAAAGACCAAATGGCTTGGGTTGGTGCTATGAATAACATTCGCCATTCAGCAGAAGAATTTGTCCTCAAAGACTTTATATGTTCGATGGAGGTGGAAAAATGAGCTTTCTTGATGAATTATACTATGGAAATATAAATCCCAATGAAAACCGGAAAAGAAAACCACTACCTTATGAAAAAGTTGTGCGAACATTTTCTGAGATTGAAAGTAAGCTATCAAAAGAATTGAACGGTGAAAATCTAAAACTTTTTAACGAACTTGTAAATGCAAGTGATGAAATAAGTGCTACAAGCGGTGTTGAAAATTTCAAAACAGGATTCAGGCTTGGCGTTCTTATGATGTGCGACAGTTTGTTATTTGACAACAGCATTATCTTGAAAGATATTAAATTATAGCGGAGGTTTTTCAAAATGAAGAAAGCAATCATATCCATCTTATCAATCGTATCTATCTTAATAAGTTCTTTTTCTGTAAGTGCAGCAGAGGTGCCGAGAGAATCGGCACCCTGCAATGCTTCAAATGAAGCGATAATTTTAGTTGAAAGTTTTATAGCCAATATTTTAACCGAAGTACAGAATGGCTTGGGATATGCTGATGCAAGAGCAAAATCAAATCGCATATTCTTTAATGCTTGGCTTGGCGGTCAGACAAACGGCTATAGCTACGGCGAACTTGTTGACATTGCCAACGCTGCAATATGGCAATGTCGAGATATGTATCTACGACCTGATTTTTATGCAAATAATCTTAAAAAAGTGAGAGCTATAATCGCACCCGTGATTGAAGATTATAAATCCGGCAAAATCACTTATGCGGAAGCAGAATTCAATGCTCGAAATAAAATTTATCAATCTGTAAACCCATCATTCAATCCCGATGTAGAATATATGAAAGACCCTCTTTCCAGAAATATTCCATCAGTTGACAATAGTTTATTTATACTTGCAAGAAAAATATTAATATCATAAAAACAATAGCAACTGCTCAAAAAAATAAGCAGTTGCTATTGTTTTATTACAATCCTACATCTTCTCCGTTTTCTTCAAACTCAAATGTCTGACCTTTTGTTCCAAAGAGAATTTCGTCACCGTCAATGTGAGTAAGGGTAAGTCCTTCTGCTGTGATTTCCCATTCAAAAGAAGGATTGCACTCATAAGGTTCGTGAATAGTCGGATCATCTTCACTTTCCGGTACACCGCCTTCAAGCTCCAGCTTCAGGATGTCACCGTCAAGCAATTTCCATGTTCCTGTAAATTTTTCAAGTATTTCACTGTTTCCGATACCATAGGCATAGGATGCGTAACCGTCTTCTTGCAGATAAAGGATAAGAACTCTTTCCTCGCCGTTACCGTCGTTTTTAAATCCAACCCAGCTACCGCAGAACACTGCATCGGGAACTCTGTCATAGGCAGAAAACTCAGCCATAAAATCATACGGTGTGAAATCATAAACTTTGTTTTCGCTGTTTTCAAGTCTTCCGTCCATACCTGACTGCACCGGAGTGTATTCAACCTTTTCAGAGCTTTTTTTAGCTATTACATAAAGGTTTGGAATGGTATCACTGACATTGCCTCTTACAAGAATTGGTCCGTTTGCTTTGATAAGCTCTTCGCCGTCATAAGGCAAATATTCTTCACCAAATTCACATTTACATACGGTAATGGTTACCTGATTATCTGCCGGAACGATTGCATAAATTCTATACCCCTCATTTTCGGCATATTCGTATATGTTTTCTATAAGCGGAAGTGCTTTGATATGTTCCTGCTTTTTGAACTCTTCCATATCAAACTTTGTATCATAATCAATAAAGCCAAGGTAGGCAACACCAAGGAGCTTTCCGTCTGCACTGATTTTCTCCTGAAGCTCTGAAAGTGCTTCTTCGCCCTCTCTTGATAATGTCAATCCCGGAGTTTCAACATCATTTCCATTGTTACTTACAGGCTTTTTTGAACATCCGGTTATGGCAACTATGAGGACAAATACAAGCAATAATATTATGTATTTTTTTTTCTTTATCGATCCATTTATATTCCTCAAATTTTGGTCTAGTAACAAATGATAAACCGACTTGCTTTTTTACTGAATAAAATATTGGATGCGTTGAAACAAACGTTT
>JAXJRQ010000081.1:0-12418 GCA_036310525.1 Clostridia bacterium | reverse complement strand
TTTTTTACGTCATCTATATTTCTTACATCGCCTTTTATCACCATCGACTTTACGCCCGTGGCTTTTATTTCTTCGCATGTTTCATCAGCATATTCCGATTGCGGAATATCGTTAATTACTACATTTGCACCAAGACTTGCAAGTTTCAATGCTATTGCTTTTCCTATTCCTCTTCCACTGCCGGTTATAACAGCATTTCTTCCTTCGAGAAGCTTCATTTTATCAAATCCTTTCCCATTATGCGCCAAGTGCTTCAAGTGTTGCATTAAGCGACGCCATATCTTCTACATTAAATGTTCTTACGTCCTTTGAAACCTTTTTCACAAAACCGCAAAGAGTTTTTCCCGGACCTATTTCAACAAATGTGTCAACTCCGTCAGCAATCATTTTGCGGATTGTATCCTCCCACAAAACTGAATTGGAAACCTGTTTAACCAAAAGCGGTTTAATATCCTCTTTTGAATTAACATAATCAGCTGTTACATTTGTAATGAGCGGAATCTGCATTTCCTTAACTTCAATATTTTCCATCTCAGCCGCAAGCTTTTCACCCGCACCAATCAAAAGTGCGCAATGGAACGGTGCAGAAACAGGAAGCATCATAGCACGCTTTGCGCCTTTTTCCTTTGCTATTTCACAACACTTTTCAACAGCACCCACTTCACCTGAAACAACTATCTGTCCGGGACAGTTGAAGTTCGCACCCGTACAAACACCAAACTCCGAAGCCTCACGGCAGCACTCACGTACTTCATCAGCAGACAGTGCAATAATCGCCGCCATTGCACCCTTGCCTACAGGTACTTCCTCCTGCATATACTTACCTCTTTTTCTTACAAGCTTTACTGCATCGGAAAAATCAATAGAGCCCGAAGCAATATGTGCGCTGTATTCACCAAGGCTTAAGCCTGCAACAACATCAGGAACAATGTTTTTCTCATGCATTACTCTTAGCACTGCTGTGCTCATGGTTACAATACACGGCTGCGTATTTTCAGTAATCATAAGTGTTTCTGTGTCACCATTCCATATCATATCTTTAATATCAAAGCCTAATGCTTCGTTGGCTTCATCGAACACTTTCATTGCACATTCAAAATTTTCCGCTATTTCTTTTCCCATCCCTGGAGCTTGTGACCCCTGTCCCGAAAACAAAAATGCTAATTTACCCATTTCAAAAACCTCCGTTATTTCACTTCAGAAATCGCTTCAATCGCATCTTCTATACCTTCAAAATAACTTTTTATAATATCTGCACACGGTTCGATTTTCTTTACCATTGCCGCAGACTGCCCTGCCATGAGCGAACCCATTTCAACATCGCCTTCCTCAAATGCACGTCTTAGTCCACCCACGCCAAGCTTTTCAATCTCCTCAAAGCTTGCGCCTTCTTTTTCAAGGCGGTCATATTCTTTAGTAAGCTTATTTTTTAAAGCTCTTACAGGAGCACCCGTGCTTCTGCCGGTTACAACTGCATCTCTGTCCTTCGCCTTAATAACAGCCTGTTTATAATTTTCATGAGCGATACATTCATCGGAGCAAATAAATCTTGTTCCTACCTGAATACCGTCAGCACCAAGTGAAAATGCCGCCATAGTACCACGCTTATCAGCAAATCCACCCGCCGCAACAACCGGAACACTTACTGCATCAACTATCTGCGGAATAAGTACCATTGTTGTCAACTCACCAATGTGCCCGCCTGCTTCCGTACCTTCCGCAATCACAGCATCAGCGCCCGATTTTTCCATTCTTGCTGCGAGCGCAACACTCGGAACAACCGGCATAACCTTTATACCTGCTTCTTTAAGAAGCGGAATATACTTTGCAGGATTACCTGCACCCGTTGCAACAACAGCCGGTTTTTCCTCTATAATCATCTGCATGACTTCTTCCGCAAAAGGTGACATAAGCATTACATTCACACCAAAAGGCTTGTCGGTAAGTGTTCTGCATTTTCTTATCTGTTCTCTTACAACATCAGCAGGTGCGCCACCGGCTGCAATAAGCCCCAGACCGCCGCCGTTTGAAACAGCTGCCGCAAGCTCTGCCGTAGCAACCCATGCCATACCGCCCTGAATAATAGGATACTCAATTCCCAATAGTTCGCATAGTCTTGATTTCATAATAAAATCCTCCGAATAATCCGTTACAGCTTAATAACTGTTGCGCCGTAGGTTAGTCCTCCGCCAAAGCCTACAAGCACTACGTTGTCACCCTTTTTTACACGTCCGCATTCCACTGCTTCGCATAGTGCAACGGGAATACATGACGCCGAGGTATTTCCGTACTTATTAAGTGTAAGGAAAATCTTGTCTTCTGTTATACCCATGCGTTTAATTGCGCTGTCAACTATTCTGTAGTTTGCCTGATGCGGTACTACAAGCTCTATATCATCCCATGTAAGTCCGGCTTTTTCAATCACTCTCTGCGAAGAATCTGCCATTGCCTTTACCGCAAATTTCATAACAGACTGTCCTGCCATCCAGATTGATTCTTTTCTTCCGCTTACACGCTTTTCAACTTCTTCACTGTCCTCTTTGAATGCGAGCATTGTAAGTGTATCACCGCCTGTACCGTCAGCACCTATTTCAACCTCTATTACTCCCGGCTCATCTGATGCAGAAATTACTGCCGCACCTGCCGCATCTCCGAATAAAACGCATGTTGCTCTGTCTTTATAGTCAGTTGCCTTTGAAAGAACATCTGCCGCTATAATAAGAATATTCTTATACGCTCCGTTTTCAATAAACTGTTTTGCCATCATAATACCTGTAACAAAGCCTGAGCAAGCTGTGTTAAAATCAATTGCCGCCGCATTTACTGCACCGATATTTTTCTGAACAACACATGCACACGAAGGTGTGAAATAATCAGGAGTAACTGTAGCAAGTAAAATCAAATCAATTTCTTCGGCACTTATTCCCGCATTCTCCAATGCCGCCAAAGCTGCTTTTGTCGACAAATCAGTTGTAAATTCATTATCCTCACTGATATGTCTTTCTTCTATTCCGGTACGACGCAAAATCCATTCATCCGTTGTTTCTACAATACTCTCCATATAAGCATTATCATATACTTTTTCGGGAAGATATTTTCCCAACCCGATAATTCTTGCGTATGCCATTAGTTATTTTCCTCCAACTCTGTTAATTTTGAGGCTATATTTTCTATAACCTTTGTACTCACAAACTTTTCTGCTTGCTTAATTGCATTAAATGCCGCTTTTTCATCAGAAGAACCATGTCCTTTTATGACGGGCTTTCTCGTTCCGAGAAGCGGTGCGCCGCCATATTCTCTGTAATCCATTGCTTTTTTGAAATCATTTATGCCTTTATAAACAAACAATGCTCCGATTTTTGTAAATATGCTCTTTTTGAACATTCCCTTTACCATGGAACCGACAACATGCCCCATACCTTCAACCGTTTTTAAAATAACATTCCCCACAAAACCGTCGCAGGTCATTACGTCTGCATTGCCTTCCATCACATCCCGACCCTCGATATTACCAATAAAGTTCACGGGGGCATTCTTTAACTGTAAAAACGTGGATTTTGTAAGGTCATTTCCTTTACCTTCTTCTTCGCCGTTTGAAATCAAACCTACAGTAGGATTATTAATGCCGAGTACGTTATGCATATAAACACTTCCCATAATCGCAAACTGTACAAGATTTTCACTTTTGCAATTTGTGTTTGCACCGGCATCAATCAACATCTTAGGACCTTTAGCAGTCGGAAGAAGCGTTGCTATTGCAGGTCTTAAAACTCCTTTTATTCTTCCTACAATCAATAGTCCCGCCGAAAGAACTGCGCCTGTACTTCCCATTGATAAAAACGCATCGCCTTTATCGTCTTTCAAAAGATTTGCGCCAATTACTATGGAAGAATTTTTCTTACTTCTTACAGCCTTTGCAGGCTCTTCGTAATTTGTAATAACTTCATCTGCATGAACGATTTCCACCTTGCTTTGCGGATACTCATATTTAGAAAGTTCTTCTTTTATAACTTCCTCTTTCCCCACAAGAACAACATCAACCCCAAGCTCTTTTACGGCTTTCACACTCGCTTCAACCGGTACCTGCGGCGCATGGTCACCGCCCATTGCATCAATTATAATTTTCACACTTTTCCTCCATTATTTCTCGTCGGGTATCATAAGGCTGAATTTACCTCTGAACACCTCTGTAAGATTTGATTTTATGAAAACATGTACTATAAATTCTTTTTCCTTTACACGTATCACTTCTGATTTCGCAATCAATCTTTCTCCCGAATGCACCTCACGTATATATTTCACATTTGCAACCTTTACCAGAACAGCTTTTGCATTTATAACATGTACCGCAAGATTTTCAGCGACCGCATAAATACACTGACTTCTGACAATATCCGAATCCTCAAAAACCATACTCTGGTCTGTTTCAAAAACAGCAATGCCATTGTGCAACGGATTAAGGTCAAGTAATTCACCCTCGTTTGTACTGTTACCTATACCTGTTTCAGCCGCAGCCTTCACTCTTTCACGATATTCAGCAATCCCAAGCTCGGCACGGTCAAATCTGATTGTTGATACGCTAACATGACATTCTTTTGCCAAATCTTCATCTTTCAGAAACGGATTTTTATTTATTTTTTCCACCAGCAACGCATGACGTTCCTTTTTCTTTAATTTCTCCACTATTTCCGCTCCTTTCGACAAAATTATTAACAATTATTAGTAGCTGGTACTAAATTTGAGGTTATTATATACTAAGGTACCGTATATTGCAATAGTTTTTCTCTATTTGTAATTTGTTTGTAATATTCCCGAAAAGTTATAAACACAATATATTGTGTTTATAAAGCAAAAACAGAGAATCTGATGTACAAGTCAGATTCTCTGTCCATATTATTTATGTTCCTTATGGCAATGAGCGCAGTTGAAATCACATTTCGCATTTGTATTAAGCTCTACGCCTGTTTTCTTACTGTAATCAATAAGCGCTGCCTGAATTGCCTGTTCCGCAAGCACCGAGCAATGCACTTTTTCAGGCGGAAGTCCGTCAAGCGCATCCATTACAGCCTTATTTGTAACCTCAAGCGCTTCTTCAACAGTTTTACCTTTTACCATTTCAGTTGCCATTGAGCTTGTTGCTATAGCAGCACCGCAACCGAAGGTTTTAAACTTAACGTCTTTTATAACGTTATCCTGAATATCCATATAGATTTTCATAATATCGCCGCAGACTTCGTTACCAACCTCGCCCACTGCGTTTGCATTTTCTATTTCGCCTACATTTCGCGGATTTGCGAAATGGTCCATAACCTTTTCACTATACATTACTGTTTCTCTCCTCTCAAAACCTCTTCATATAAAGGTGACATATCTCTTAATCTCTGAATAATGCCCGGTAATACTTCTATTACGTAATCAACCTCTTCATCTGTCGTATCTTCACTAAGGCTTAGTCTCAATGAGCCATGAGCAACACCTGCCGGAAGTCCTATTGCAAGAAGAACATGTGACGGATCAAGCGAACCCGATGCACATGCACTTCCGCTCGATGCGGCAACACCGTACATATTGAGCATCATAAGTATTGATTCACCCTCAACGTATCTGAACGAGAAATTAACATTGTTGCATAATCTGTTCTCATTCTCAGGACCGTTTAAATAACAATACGGAATATTTTCTTTAATGCCTTTTATCAGTCTGTCACGTTTTTGTGTCATCAACTTAACGTTTTCATCAAGATTATCCGTTGCAATTTCAAGCGCTTTGCAAAGTCCTGCAATACCCGCAAGATTTTCCGTTGCGGCACGTTTGCCTCTTTCCTGTCCGCCGCCATGAATAAGATTATCAATCTTGACACCATTTCTTATATAAAGCATTCCCGAACCCTTCGGGCCATGGAATTTATGCGCCGAAACCGACATCATATCCACACCAAGCTCACGCACATTTATCGGCATATGTCCTACCGCCTGAACTGCATCCGTATGGAATATAATTTTATGATTTTTTGCAACCTCGGCAATTTCCTTTATAGGCTCAATTGTGCCTATCTCATTATTTGCCGTCATTATACTTATAAGTATGGTATTCTCCGTAATCGCCGCCTCAACCTGCTGTGGCGTTACTCTTCCCTCACTGTCAACAGGAAGATATGTTACCTCAAATCCATGTTTTTCAAGATAGGCGCATGTATTAAGTATTGCATGATGCTCAATTGAGCTTGTTATAATATGATTTCCCTTGTCTTTATTTGCAAAAGCAAATCCCTTGATTGCCCAGTTATCAGCTTCACAGCCTGAGCCCGTAAAATATATTTCATTCGGCTTTGCGGCACCTATACGCTCCGCAACCGATGTACGCATTTTATCCAACGCAGTGATTGCATCTATACCGGTCTGATAGAACTTTGATGATGCATTTCCCCAAACCTGCGTGTAGTACGGAAGCATTGCTTCAACTACTTCAGGCTTCGTTGCCGTTGTTGCATTGTTATCCATGTAAACCGATTTTGCCATATAATCATCTCCTCACACTGTATAAGATACATATGAACAGTCATTCATATGTCTTGGTATTATTGTACTGTACTTTTTATAGTTTGTCAATAGATTTTTGATAATATTAGTAGATTTAAAAATTCATGCTATACTTTTTAATGATTTTGTTGTATAATAAGTATAAATTATTTCACAAAAAGGGGTTTTTATAATGAAAACAGGCGCAGTGATTGCTGAATATAATATTTTTCATAACGGTCACAAATATCTTATTGACTGCATGAGAAAAGACTGTTCTGCTGTTGTGGCAATTATGAGCGGTAATATGGTTCAGCGTGGTGACGTTGCCATTACGGATAAATGGACCCGTGCAAAAATGGCGCTCTTAAACGGCGTTGACCTTGTGATTGAGCTTCCGTCTGTTTATGCATTAAATACTGCACAGAAATTTGCATTCGGTGCAGTTAATATTTTAAACTCATTAAATATCATTGATGAGCTGTATTTTGGTTCGGAAGACGGTAATACTGCAAAACTCATACATGCCGCAGAGCTTCTTGAAAATGAATCCCCTGAAATTTCCGAAAAAATAAAAGCATTACTTGACAGCGGTCTGAACTACCCCACTGCACGGCAAATGGCATACGAAAATCTGCTCGGTGATATTTTAAAAACGCCAAACAATATACTCGCAATCGAATATATACGCTCACTTATGCAGCTTAACAGCTCAATCACACCCAAAACCACCGAGCGTACCGGTACCGGCTATCATGATTTACATGCAGAAGATAATATTGCAAGTGCATCCGCTATACGTAATATGATAAAAAGCGGTGAAAATTATTCGGAATATATCCCTCTAAATATCTGTACGGATTTTATACAATACGATTTGAAAAACATTGATAACATCATCCTTCACACATTAAGAAATGCAGATGTTGAATATATAAAAAACATTAATGATGTCAGCGAAGGACTTGAAAACAGAATAAAAAAGCTCTCTTACGATTATGGTACCGTACAGAGCCTTATAGATAATATTAAAACAAAAAGATACACCAGAACACGTATAAACCGTATTATTTTATCGTGTGTACTCGGCCTGACAAAGGATTTATGTGCAAAAACTCCTTCGTATGTAAGGGTTCTTGGCATGAATAAAACGGGTATGTCGCTTCTTAACAGAATTAAAGATGCTTCTGATTTGCATATTATAACAAAAACCGCCGATTTCAAGCAGAATGACGAGATTTTCAATGCCGAAATACGTACCACCGACTTATTTGCACTTGCGTGCAATGATGCAGATAAACGTATTTCAGGGCTTGATTTTAAAACCTCGCCCGTAATTATACCGTAAGGTCAGAAGTGAAAATTTCACGCATATCAAGATAACCCATAAAGTTTTTCTGTACACGACCGTTAATTGAAAAGCGTACATTTTCTATACCTTCTATGCTTGTGAGGGAATTTACAATCTGATAAACAGTCAAAAGCTCAAGCTCACGTCCGTCAGGATGTGAGCTTATCATTTTTTCTTTGATGTTTACGTATGCCGTTTTTCCGTTCACACGCACACTCATACATCTTTTTATATCAGGAATAAGGCGTCGGATTTTTGTATTTTCATCCTTCCCCTTAATAAGCTCATTAATTACGCATTTAGCCTGATGCTCAGGTGTGCTTTTTAATACACTTGTGCTGTGTGACATCAGTTTCATAATTCCGGCATCCACAAAATACACCTTAACATTTACATTTTCCATAGTATCACTGCAACCGATCGCTACAGTCGAAAAACTTAAAGTCAGAATTAAAACAAATAAAATTATCCTCATCATCAGCTTGTCCTCCTAAAAAAAATAATCATATACAGTACAGTATATGATTACTTTTTCAGAAATATTACTGATTTTTTGCCGCTTCAAGAGCCTTTGCAAGCTGATCGGGACACGAAGTACCTCTGCCGTTACAGTCTGTGTTTTTTAATCTTGCAATTATATCGTCTATATGCATTCCTTCAGCAAGCTTTGCCACTCCCTGAGTATTTCCGCTGCAACCACGTGTGAATCTGATATTTTTCACAATATCATTTTCAACATCAAAATCAATCTTCACCGAACACACACCTCTCGGTATATATGAATAATGCGCCATTTTTTATTCCTCTTTTCTTTATTGTTTATCTTACAAAACCTTTAAAATCATTATACAATAATTTTCAGATTTTTGCAAGTAAATAAAACATCATTTTTATATGATTGAATTCCTCCTCAATATGTGCTATAATGTTAGCATAATACGTTAATGAGGTAGAGATATGATAAAGGTTATGTTTGTTTGTCACGGAAATATATGCCGCAGTCCTATGGCTGAATTTGTTTTCCGTGATATGGTACAAAAAGAAAAGCTAAGTGATAAAATACACGTCGCTTCTTCGGCTACAAGCCGTGAAGAAATCGGTAATAGCGTACATTACGGAACACGCAAAAAGCTTGCCGAATTCGGAATTTCCACCGAAGGAAAATATGCCCGTCAGCTTACGAAAACCGATTACAGGGACTATGATTACATCATTGCAATGGATTCGCAAAACATCAGAAACATATCAAGAATTATCGGAAGAGATACAGAAAACAAGGTATGCAAGCTTTTGGATTTTACCAATCGTGGCGGTGACATTGCCGACCCCTGGTACACCGGAAATTTTGACCGCACGTATGAGGATGTATACGAGGGTTGCAATGAGCTGTTGAAATTTATTACAAGCAGACTGTAACAACAAAAACAACGTATCACAATGATACGTTGTTTTTGTTGGTTTATTTTGCATTTACTTCATCGTAGTTTTCGATTTTCTCAATATCTTTTATTATTTCATAATATTCCATACAGGCTTTTTTACAAGGTGCAAGGTCAAGTGTTCTGTAGTTTCCACACTCAATCTCACTCGCACCGAAAACCTTGCCATCATATTCTATTGTTTTTAAAAGAATATCCTTGACGAGTCTTAAAACATCTTTTTCTGAAACATCATCACGCATAAGCAGATAAAATCCCGTCTGACATCCCATAGGTCCGAAATAAACTACGCTTTCATCAAATTCTGAATTTCTCGAAAACGTTGCAAGCATATGTTCAATCGTGTGCATGGTCACATTATCAAGCACCACACCCGTATTGGGTCTGCAAAAGCGTAAATCGTACGTTTTGCAGTCGCCGTCAACTCTTGAAAGGTATATTCCCTCACCAAGCTTTGTATGGTCTACGCAAAAGCTTTTTATCTTTTTCATTTTCTATCTCCCAGCTTTTCAAACATATTTTTTATAATCTCAACAGTATTTTTCACTGCCATTTTTGTAAATGTCGGAAAATCAACAACACTGTCACTGTTGGCACCATCGGAAATTGCACGCAAAACGCCAAACTTTACACCGTTCATCGTACATACATGACCAATAGACGCACCCTCCATTTCAGCCGCAATCGCATTAAAATTCTCCTTTATGAAATTACGCTGTGCATCTGAAGCTATAAACTGGTCTCCCGACGCAACAGTTCCTGAAATCGCCTTAATATCATCAACCGCATTTGCCGCATCATACATCAGCTTTACAATATCCTTATCGCACTCCATATAAACTTTATTTATACCTGTTATAAATCCAAGCTCATCACCCACCGGCGAAGTGTCCATGTCGTGTTCACACACCTTATCTGCTACAGCTATATCACCGATTTCAAGCTCAGGCGAAAGTCCGCCTGCAACACCGGTATTAATAATATAATCGGGTGCATATTTTAAAATCATAGTCTGCGCACATACTGCCGCATTAACTTTTCCCACACCCGCTACGGCAACAACCGTATCTATATTCATAATTTTTCCGCTGTAAAATTCCACAGAGCTGATCTTCTCCACCTGTGGATTATCCATCATTTCCTTCAATGCCTGAACCTCAATGTCCATAGCTCCGATTATTCCTATACGCATAATATTTTCCTTTCCTGATATGTCGTTAATATGAATCAATTATAAAATAAATTTACTCTTTTGTCAATAAACGTTTAACAAGCAAAAAGGAGAAGCCAACGCTCCTCCTTATATTTATAAAAATAATTATTTTTCACCGCAGCCGCAATTGCATGAGCCTTCCTCTCCGCTACTGCAACAATTGCATCCGGAAGGACAACCGATACATTTTGCACCATTCTTCTTGGCTTTTACAATGTATGCGACAGCAGCACCTATAATAACTATAAGTATAGCTATTGCAATTATATCTTTCATGTTCATTCTCCATTATTACATTTTCATATTTTTCTTTGATGAAAATGAATATTCAACAATTTTTTTGTCAGCTTTTCTGATAAGATATATTACGATTGCTGCTATTACAGCCACTGCGATGAGTCCCGGGAAAAATCCAACGCCCAAAGCACCTGTCGTAATAACAGTACCAATCTGATACACAAGGTATCCGATTGTGTATCCTACAGCAAGCTGAAGCGCAATACCGCCGAACATCCATTTCTTGTCTTTAATTTCTGAGTTCATAGCACCGATTGCCGCAAAGCATGGCGGTGTGAACAAATTAAACATCAGATATGCAAGAGCCGCAACCTTTGTGATAGCAAATACACCTGCAACCTCTGCACCTGCACCTTCCATAAGTGCAAGTTCTTCTGTATCAATAAGGTTTTCAAGTCCGACATAACAAACCGCCAGCGTACCTACAACATTTTCTTTTGCAATAAAGCCTGTTACAGCTGCAGCGGCAAGCTGCCATGCCTTAACGCCTACAACCGGAATAAGTATGTATGCAATCGGGTTTGCAATAGTTGCAAGAATTGAATTTTCTGCATTTTCTGCAACAGCAAACGACCATGTAAACGTCTGCATAATCTGTACTACGGCATTACATACAAGAATAATTGTACCTGCCTTTACTATGTAAGCCCAGCCTCTTGAACACATTGAAAGGAACGCTCTCTTAATGCTTGGAAGCTTGTATTCAGGAAGTTCAATAATAAAATAGGATTTTCTGTTTTTATGTCCTGCAATTCTGTTAACCAGCAAAGCACCGAGGAATATTAAAATTATGCCCACAAAGTACATCAGTGTACCTACCCACGAAGCCTCACCGAAAAATGCACCCGCAAAAAGAGCAATGACAGGAAGCTTTGCACCACAAGGCATAAACGGAGTAAGCATCGCTGTTGCACGACGTTCTCTTTCATTACGGATAGTACGGCAAGCCATAATTCCGGGAATTGCACAGCCTGTACCGATTACAAAAGGAATAACCGACTTACCCGACAGACCAACCTTCTTGAAAATCGGGTCAAGCACAACACTTACACGTGCCATATAACCGCAGTCCTCAAGCAAAGCAATCAGGAAGTACATAACCATTACAAGAGGTAAGAAGCCTACAACCGCACCAACACCGCCGATAATACCATCAAGCAGAATTGCCTTTAAAATATCCGAACTGCCTTCAAGCCAGCCTTCAGCCAATGCATAAAAAGCATCAATCCAGCCAACAAGAGTATCGGCAAGGAATGGTCCGAAGCTTGACTGTGAAATGTCAAACACTAAAAACATTACAACAGCAAATATAATTATACCTGCAAATTTATTTGTAAGAACTGCATCAATTTTATCCTGAGTGTTTCTCTTATTTGTATAGACTTTTCTTTCTTCAACATCGGCAACGATTTTGTTTACAAACTCAAAACGCTTTCTGTCCGCTGCCTCGACCGAAGCTTTGTCACTTAAATTTACATCACCCTCAATATACGGTGCTTTTAAATAGTACTGTGGTTATTTCAAGGTCATTTTCCCAGAAGTGAATACCCCAGGGAATGCAAACTTGACGGAGTCGTTTGGAAATTTTACAGTGATGGAG
>JAXJRQ010000080.1:0-5115 GCA_036310525.1 Clostridia bacterium | reverse complement strand
TGGTAAAACTGCGGTTATTGAGGGACTTGCACAGAAAATCGCATCGGGAGATGTTCCCGAACCGCTTAAGGTAAAGCGCCTTGTCAGTGTAGATTTGTCGTCCATGGTTGCAGGTGCAAAGTACAGAGGTGAATTTGAAGAACGCTTAAAAAAGGTTATAAACGAGGTGCTTGAAGCGCAGAACGTAATACTGTTTATCGACGAATTTCATACCATTGTCGGAGCAGGCAGTGCCGAAGGCTCAATGGATGCGTCAAATATTTTAAAGCCGTTCCTTGCAAGAGGTGAATTGCAGCTTATCGGTGCAACAACTCTTAAGGAATACAAGAAATATATCGAAAAGGATGCGGCACTTGAACGACGCTTCCAGCCTGTAACTGTCGGTGAGCCTACAGTTGATGAAACCGTTGAAATCTTAAAAGGCATACGTGACAAATACGAAGCGCACCATGGCGTGAATATAACCGATGAAGCGCTTGTTGCGGCGGCAAAGCTGTCGTCACGATATATCACGGACAGATTTTTGCCCGATAAGGCGATTGACCTTGTCGATGAAGCGGCATCGAAAAAACGTCTCGGCTCGCAGACACAACCGCCCGAGCTGCGTGAAAAGGAAGCAAGACTCGAAATTCTGAAGAGTGAAAAGGAAGAAGCAATCACAGCTCAGGACTTTGAAAAAGCGGCAAAAATCCGTGATGAGGAAAAGAAAATCACTGATGAAGCAGAGGAAATAAAGAAACAATGGCAGGGAAGCGGAACTTCTTCGGGACTCACCATAGACGAAGATGATATTGCACGTATTCTTTCGGACTGGACGCATATTCCGGCATCCAAAATCAAGGAAGAGGAAACGGAAAAGCTTCGCCACCTTGAAGAAATACTTCATGCAAGAGTAATCGGTCAGAATGAAGCAGTCAGCGCTGTTTCAAAGGCAATCAAGCGTGGCAGAGCAGGACTTAAAGACCCGAAACGTCCTATAGGCTCGTTCCTGTTCTTAGGTCCGACGGGTGTAGGTAAAACCGAGCTTTCAAAAACACTTGCCGAAGCTATTTTCGGAAGCGAAAATGCACTTATAAGAATTGACATGTCCGAATACATGGAAAAGCATGCCGTGTCCAAATTTATCGGCTCACCTCCGGGATATGTCGGCTTTGAAGAGGGCGGACAGCTTACGGAAAAAATCAGAAAGCATCCGTATTCGGTTATTTTGTTTGATGAGGTTGAAAAGGCGCATCCTGATGTGTTTAATATCATGCTTCAGGTGCTTGAGGACGGTATCCTCACCGATGCACAGGGCAGACGTGTTGATTTCAAAAATACAGTAATCATCATGACCTCAAACCTTGGTGCAAAGGAAATACTCGGTAAAATGACGTCGCATCTGGGATTTGGTTCGTCATCTAAGGAGGACGAGGCAAAGAGTGACCGTGAAAAAATCAGGGAAAAGGTTATGGAGCAGGTGAAAAATGCGTTTAAACCTGAATTCTTAAACAGAATTGATGAAATAATCGTATTTGACAGACTCAGCGAGGACGATATAAAGCAGATTGCAAAAATCATGCTCAACTCTCTTAATGACCGCCTTGCCGATAACGGCATAAAAGTGGAATTTACTGATGAAGCAATAAGCAAAATTGCAAAATCAGGCTTTGATGTGACCTATGGCGCAAGACCGCTAAGACGTGCAATCCAGACGGAGATTGAGGATATGCTGTCGGAAAAAATAATCGACGGTGAAGTTAAAAACGGAGACAGTATTACGGTGGATGTGAGTGAGGATAAGTTCATAGTAAATAAAAACTAAAAGAAAAACGGGCATTTGCCCGTTTTTCTTTTAGCATCCGCAATTATTTATAGGTGAAATTACGGCATCCGCAGTCGGGTCAGGGTTCTGACAGCTGACAAATTCACATTTTTCGGGAGGAAAAAACTCGTCAACCGGGAACTGAATACGGTCAAACAGGTCACATGGACTGTTGTCCGTAGCCGAGCCTACACATTCTTTGTTGGGGATGCAGTAGTCATACGACGGGATAAGAAGCTGAACGTGGCGTTCAAGCTTGATTATCGAGAATATTCCTATCGAAACAAGCACACGCTTTGATTCCCCGCCTAAAACAAGCGGTTCTTCAAAAATGCATTTTACCGAGTTGGGGACAGATGAAATGTCAAAATCCTCGTCACAGCAGCAATGCTTATCACGTGCATCAACCAGCTTTGCGCCAAGAACAATGGGGTCTACAACCTCAACGACAGCCTTTGGAAGATTGGTTTTTTTCCATAGCTGAGCGTCAAATGCGTCCTCTTTATATTTGGATGCGAAAATCTTTGCGTTGCCCTCCGAACCGAAAAGTATAACCTTTTTGTCGAAGCTTGCAAGACCCTCTACTTCAGTCGGACGTCCTGAGCCGGTGAATGCGGCAACCGTAATTTTGAAGAAGTACTTAAGGTCAACGGAATAAAATCCGCGGTTAAACGGAACGGGTTCTGTGTCCGAGAATACCCAGATAATTTCTGCCTTTGTGCATTTTACGTTAATTGCACTGTCGATAATCTCCTGACCGCAGGCGGTGAAATATACACGCATATCCTCCAGACAATCCTTGTCTCGACAGCTGTCGATGACCTTATCGGTATGTATGCACACAGCGTCGCTGCAATCGTGTCCGCATCCCTGCGGAGCGCATACATTCTCGTTTACCTGTTCGTCACAGCAGCAGTTTTCAACGGGTTTGTGTTTATTGTTGTCACTGCCTTTTCCATATTTATAGTCGCTCATATCAAAAAACTCCTTTCATTTATTCGAGCACTTTTTCAGGCTGCTTTTTTTATAACCGTCTGATTGGTACTCACGCTGTATAATATGTTTTGGAGCGGATATGTGTGCATGAAGGCGGGGCAAAAAAATCAATAAAAATATGCCAAAATATCTTGACATTCATATAAAAGTATGTTATTATTAACAAGATGTCAAATGCCGATGTGGTGGAATTGGCAGACGCGCTGGACTCAAAATCCAGTGGAGTAAAATCCGTATCGGTTCGACCCCGATCATCGGCACCATAAAGCCTCATAACATTTTGTTATGAGGCTTTTTATCTAATTGTTTAATTTGGGAGTGTGTGTTATGACAAGACTGTTTAAAAGATACGAAAAACGAAAAAACTTCACGCTTGACGGCTTGTGGGACTACTGCTTTGACGAGGAAAATGTGGGTATCGACGAAAAATGGTACGAAAATTTTCCCGAAAATTCGCAGAAAATGTATGTTCCCGGATGCTGGAATCTTGAGCTTGGTATGATTTATAAGGTAAATCTTGCTGTATGGTTCAGGACTGAATTTGAAATAAATTCCGATAATATAAATATAATTTTCGGTGCGGTACATAATGAATGTGATGTTTATATAGACGGTAAGCATGTGATGTACCACTACGGCGGTTTTTGCGAGTTCTCAAAAACCTTACAGGGTATCGGCAAAGGCAAGCACACACTTGTTCTGCGCATTACCGATATTAACAATGCGATTGACACAATTCCCCTTACAAAGGTCGACTGGTTCCACTACGGCGGTATTATGCGCAGTGTGGAAATCGAGGAGCTTAATGACGCATGGATTAAGTCTGTAAGGGTCGATTATGACCTTGATGATGCTTTAAAAAATGTCTCAGTGCATGCAAGTGCTGAAATAGAGGCATTTGATACGGCATTTTCCGATACGCTTAAGCTTTATATAAATGATGAGCTTGTTGCAAAAAAGGCTCTAAACGGTACGGAAACGGTTGTTTTTGACGATATTTTACTTAACGATATAAATTTATGGGGAATTTTCAAACCCAATCTGTACACGGTAAGATTTGAGCTTGAATCGGATGATTTAGCGGAGAAAATCGGATTTAGAAAAATCGAAACACGTGGACGTGATATTCTGTTAAACGGCGAAAAGATTTTCCTAAAAGGCGTTAACCGTCACGAAGAGCATCCCGACTGGGGCTTTGCAATGCCAAAGGCGCTTATAAAAAAGGATATTGAAATTATACGTGAGCTTGGATGCAATGCGATAAGAGGTTCGCATTATCCCAACAGCAAATGGACTCTCGACTACCTTGACAGCATCGGTATGCTGTTCTGGGAAGAAATCCCGATGTGGGGATTCCCTGAAAACGCCGTAAAAAACCCGAAGGTTCTTGAGCGAGGCGTTACGATGCATACGGAAATGGTAATGCGTGACTATCATCACCCTTGTATAATTTTCTGGGGAATGCATAACGAAATTGACACCACCATACCGGAAGCACGTGAGCTGACGAAGAGCTATATTGAAGCTGTAAAGGCAATTGACCCCAAGCACAGGTTGACTACTTATGCATCGGACAAGGACGTAAATGATATTTGTTTTGACCTTGTGGATGTAATCTCTTCAAATAAATATGTCGGTTGGTACGGTCCGGGAACTGTTGAGAATTTCAAGGATTTTCTTGCGAAGTTTAAGGAATACAGAAAGAAAATGGGCGTAGACGATAAACCGCTTATTATGTCGGAGTTTGGTGCAGGCGGAATTTACGGTGAAAACAGACTAGAAGCCGTAAAATGGAGCGAGAATTTTCAGGCGGATTACGATGCGTATGCAACAAAGCTGTTTATGGACGACCCCGATATTTCAGGCACATATTTGTGGCAGTACTGCGATATGCGTTCGGCGCAGTCAAAGGAGCTCGAACGTCCCAGAAGCTATAACAATAAAGGTCTTCTTAATGAATACAGATGCCCCAAACAGGTATTTTTTGAAATTAAAAAGCTATATACACAGAATGATTAATACAAAAGAAAGCAGTCACAGACTGCTTTCTTTTGTATTAACTTATTCTAAGTCTCTGTATTAGATAAGTATTGGTATGCATAAATGACCTTTTTATGAATACATAATAGAAAATGAGAGGGAGCAAGGTGTATTTCAACCTTGCTCCTTTTAGAATATATGTGCTGTTTAGTTCAACAAATTGGAATTTGTCGTTATCTATACTCATTTGGAACTTCGATATGAAATGTCTCACACAATAACTTCACATCATGTACATCATTTTCATCAAACTCGTATCCGAGATGGAACATTAC
>JAXJRQ010000079.1:0-2505 GCA_036310525.1 Clostridia bacterium | reverse complement strand
GCTCTTGCAAGTGCCACCCATAGCTTACGCCATGTCTGGTAGCGTACATCGGATGAAAATAGCTTTAACATATATTCTGAGGCATATCTTGATGATAAGGGGGATTCATATTTACTTGTCATAATAATTACTCTCCTTTTATCTCTAATTCTTTGTGTATTGCCGCCGCTGCAGTTTTTCCTGCACCCATCGCAAGTATAACGGTTGCAGCTCCTGTTACTACATCGCCGCCGGCATATACAAAAGGCTTTGAAGTTGCACCGTTTTCATCTGCTACAATACAACCACGGTTATTTGTCTCAAGGCCTTTGGTTGTCTTTTTTATAAGCGGATTAGGTGATTGTCCGATAGAAATAACAGCCGTATCTATCGGGATGATATGTTCAGAACCGGGTACAGCCTCTGGTCGTCTTCTGCCGCTGCTATCCGGTTCGCCGAGTTTCATATCTATGACTTCAACTCCTGTAAGCCAACCGTTTTCATCTCCGATGAATTTTGTCGGGTTTTTAAGAAGCCTGAATTCTATACCTTCTTCCTCTGCGTGCATTACTTCTTCGGCACGTGCAGGAAGCTCTTCTTTGCCGCGTCTGTATATGATATATACATTTTCTGCTCCAAGTCTTTTTGCACATCTTGCTGCATCCATAGCAACATTTCCTCCGCCGAACACAGCTACATTTTTACCGATGTAAACAGGGGTATCATATTCGGGGAATTTATATCCCTTCATAAGATTTATTCTCGTCAAAAATTCATTTGCAGAATAAATTCCGTTTAAGCTTTCTCCGGGGATACCAAGAAAAGACGGGAGTCCGGCACCGGATGCGATATACACTGCATCAAATTCCATATCCTCAAAAAGCTCATCAACCAAAAGTGTTTTACCTATAATCGTGTTAGTTTCTATTTTTACGCCTGACTTTTTCAGCTTGTCAATTTCTTTCTGTACAATTTCCTTTGGCAATCTGAACTCAGGAATGCCATACATCAAAACACCGCCTGCCGTGTGAAAAGCTTCATAAATTGTCACTTCATATCCGAGCTTTGCAAGGTCACCCGCACATGTAAGTCCCGAAGGTCCGGAACCGACTACGGCAACCTTTTTACCGTTTTTCTCTGCTTGAACAGGTTTATCTTCGCAATTTGCCATATGGTAGTCTGCAACAAATCGCTCTAATCTGCCGATTGCAACAGGTTCGCCCTTGATACCTCTTACACATTTTGCTTCACACTGTTTTTCCTGGGGACAAACTCTTCCGCAGACAGCCGGCAAAGCATTTGTTTCAGTAATTTTTTTGTAGGCAGCTTCAAATTCTCCGTTTGCGACAAGCTTGATAAATTCGGGGATTTTTACAGCCACAGGACACCCCTGCATACATGGCTTATGTTTACAGTTAAGACATCTTTGTGCCTCATCAATTGCCATATTGGATGTATATCCTGTTGTTACCTCTAAAAAGTTCTTATTTCTTACATCCGCTGCCTGCTCGGGCATTGGATTTTTTACATTTGACATATTAGGCATTGTTATGCTCCTTTCCGGTTAATCTGCATTTTCCTTCCTCACAGGAGCGTTTTTCATAAGCTTTAAACATCTGTTGACGTTTTATAGCCGCATCCCAATCAATTTTGTGTCCGTCAAAATCAGGACCATCAACACAGGCAAACTTAGTTTCACCACCAACGATAACTCTGCATCCTCCACACATTCCTGTTCCGTCAATCATTACAGGATTCATTGAAACTGTGGTAGGTATGTCATACTCCTTTGTAAGATTACAAACAGCTCTCATCATTACCAACGGACCAATGGCAATTACTTCATCATATTTTTCTCCTGATTCAAGCTCCTCACGAAGTCTGTCGGTTACAAAGCCCTGTAAACCATTAGAACCGTCATCAGTTGTGATTATGAGCTTATCGGACACTGCGTTCATTTCATCTTCAAGAATTATGTATTCTTTACTCCTGAAGCCTGATATTGCTGTAACCTCTGCACCCAATTCCTTGAGTTTTTTTGCTTGCGGATACGCAATTGCAGTACCAAGACCTCCGCCTATAACTGCAACCTTCTTTAATCCCTCAAGCGGTGTCGGTATACCCAAAGGTCCGGCAAAGTCAAGAATAGTATCTCCTTCATTTAATTTTGACAAATCCCTTGTAGTTTTACCAACCGCCTGAATAATTACTGTAACAGTCCCTTTTTCTTTGTCGAAATCGGCTATTGTGAAAGGAACACGTTCGCCTTTTTCATCTATTCTTAAAATCACAAATTGCCCCGGCGCAGCTTTCCTTGCAACCAACGGGGCTTCAATCTCCATTAAATATATTTGTGAATTCAAATCTGCTTTTTTTACTATTTTGTATGACACAAATATCACCCCTTTGCGATATCATCTGATTATTATGCTATCCCTTTCCGGACCTACCGAAACATATTTAATCGGGCATCCGATAGCTTTCTCAATATAAATTACATAGTCTTTTGCCGCCTTTGGCAAATCG
>JAXJRQ010000078.1:0-15188 GCA_036310525.1 Clostridia bacterium | reverse complement strand
CATTATGCAGAAGGTGCAACAATGCAGCAAATTACCGATGAATTAAATTTAAGAGGTGTTCGCACTAAAAAGAACACTCGGATTACATTAAACACAGTAACCCGAATGTTACACAACAGAAGATATATTGGTGAATACAAATACAGCGATATAACTACTCCAAACGGAATACCTCCGATAGTTCCGGTAGATTTATTTGAAAGGGTGCAAGATATGATGAAAGCAAACATAAAAGCTCCGGCAAAGCATAAAGCAGAAGATGAATATTTACTTACCACAAAACTGTTTTGCGGTAAGTGCAAATGCCTTATGGCAGGTGAAAGTGGCACAAGCCATACAAAGCACGTTCACCGCTACTATAAGTGTGTCAGCGTGAAATATCACAGAGGATGCGACAAAAAGACAGTTCGTAAAGAATGGATTGAAGATATTGTGATCTCATATTTGATGCAAATAATCTTCGATGATGATTTAATGGATAAATTGGCAGATGCACTTCTTGAACACCTGCACAAAGAAAATGATACTCTGCCGATTCTTCAAAAACAATTTGCAGAAACACAGAAAAGTATTGATAATATACTCAATGCCATTCAGCAGGGTATTTTTACAACCTCAACCAAAGAACGACTTGAAGCTCTTGAAAGAGAAAAAAGCGAATTATCCGTACAGATAATGAAAGAAGAATTGAGCAGACCTAATCTTACAAAAGAGCAGATACTCTTTTGGATACACAAATTCAGAAAGCTCAATCCGAAAAAATTAGAACATCGCAGAAGACTTGTAAACAGTTTTCTTAATTCTGTTTACTTGTTCGATGACAAAATTATAATTGATTGTAACTACAAGGACGGCACAGAAACTATTACTTTCGAGGAAATAGAAAATTCTGCCTTGGGTTCGGATTTAACATCACTCGCTGCACCAAAAAGCACTTCTTCGGAAGTGCTTTTTTCAATGAAATATGCCTTGTTGTGTGTAAAATTATTTCACATCAACTAAGTTGATGTTTTGCTCTAAAACTTTTCTTTAAAGAAAAATCACCGATTTGACTTTATTTGTCAAATCGGTGATTTTTTTATTTAACAAGTAATTTTGTAAGTTCTTCGGGGGTAATATGTATTTCTGTTTTTGCGTTTGATACTGTTTCTGTTACCATAGTACTGAGTTTTTCGGACTGAATAACCTTTTTGATGTCCGCAAGAATAGTTTCATCTTCGGGAAGGGCGAGCTTCTTAATTACATGATAGCCGTAATCCGTTTTTACGGGTTTACTTATTTCGTCTGTCTTTAATGTGAACGCAGCATCTTCAAATTCTCTTACCATTTCACCACGGGTGAATATATATCCATCGGGATTTTGTGCCATACCCGGGTCTTCGCCGTACTCTTCAATAAGCTTGTCAAAGTCAACCTTTGCTTTTGCACTGTTATATACTTTGTTTGCAATTTTAAGTGCTTCCGTTTCCTTACGGTTTTCATCTATTGATACAAGCACGTGCTTTGCACATACGTAGTTATCGTTATAATAGCTTGATGCTTCTTCATCAGAAATAGATATATTAAGAGCTTCACTGTCAAGATATTTAAGTACCAGACAATAGTCCTGAAGGAATTTTGCATTAGGTGCAGAGAGTAATAAGCTTGAATCCATCAATGCTATTTCGTTAGAAACCGCTATATTCTCTTCGGGAGTGAGGTTTTGTGATGATGCATTTTCAAACAGACTGTAGATTTCACCGTAGTAATCATATAACTGTGGAATAAGCTGAGCATTATATTCGGCATCACCGTCAACAGTATTTTCAAGATAAAGATTTTTAAACAGACAATAGGGAATTGCAGTGCCATTAATTGTCATAACCGGCTTTGTATCATCAACGATAATCTGTCTTGTTGCATGAACGTAGTAAACGTAATATCCAAGATTTTCGCTGACTGCACGAAGCGGCAGGAAGGTTCTGTCGCTTGTAATTTCTGCCGGACAGTCAATTTTTACTTCGCTTCCGTCAACTGTAATCACATCACTGTCAATTGTAAGCTTGACATTTTTACCGTTTGCCTTAATATCTACCGTACGTGTGTTACCGTCCCACTGAACATCAGCGCCGAATGCAGTACCCAAAGCATATACGGGAATCATTGTACGGTCGTTTTTTATGTAGGGTGCGGCGTCAAGTGTGTTTGCAACGATTGAATCGGTTTGCACGCTCATTGTAGGTGAATCAATTGTAAATTCGGCTGTTGTTGCAGCAAGTGCAGATGTTGCCGATAAGCACAGCAGTGCTGAAAGTGTAATTAGAAATTTTTTCATTTTGTATATTTCCTCCCTTTTTTGTTTTTATGAAACAAACCGCCATCCGACAACTTCGTTATTGGTCAGTCCGTTTGTGCGTATGAGATAAACATTTGGCTGTGTCTGATAATAATATGATGAGTCGTTAAAATACTCTGTATAATATACATATCCGTCAAATACAGCTACAACAGAGCTTCTGTTTGCAAAGTAGTATGGGTAAATAGTCGTGTATGAGTTTTTCTTTAAGCTTCTTGCATCGTTTGCAAACCAAGTCGATTTGCCGCTCCAGTCATATGTATAAATTCCGCCGTCATATGCATAATATCTGTTTGAATAATGAATTATACCCGGTGCAAGCTCAATATCCGTTTCGGACATTCTGCATAAATTTGTGCCGTCGGTATTTAGTCTGTAATAATTAGTCTTGTCCTGACCTAAATCGTAGAAGAAGATATAATCTTCATTACAGTGTGTTAAAACTGCTTCTTTGTCGTATATTTTCTGATATTCGCAGGTATTAAGGTTGATTTTTGCAATTCCGTCATATTGATAATAGTTATCACTGTAATAATATGGTGCAGGTGAGCCGGTTGAATAATAAAGAGTGTCATTTACGATAAAACATTCCGAACCTGACAGTGCATTATCGGCAATATATACATTGTTAGTACCATCCATATTGCAACGGTAAATTTTTGACTGAAACGGACCGTCGGAGGCAAGGATGGAGGTCATATAGTATATATAACCGTTATGAATCGTAAAAGATTCAATATATCCGATATTATGCATACCGTAGGGGAGCATACTGCAAATAGACTCATTTGTTCCGCCAATCATATTATTGTCATATGCGCAGTACAGTCTGCCGTTGTATTCATCAACAACGGAAAAACGGTCGATGTTATCGGATACATCAAATGCCGATGCAGACAAACTAAGCAGTGCCATTGAAGCAACGGCAGCGATAAATGCCGCAGTGAATTTAATGAGTTTTTTCATGAAAATCATCCTTTCAGTGATTATTTTTTACGTCTTAACATTGCACCTTCGCCAACGGGTTCATCAAGAGGCATGTACAAGGTCTGTGCGGCATGAGGTGCGCTTTCTATCGGATTTTGGTTTTCATCCTTCATATCACGGACAATCATTTTATAGTATGGTTTCATGGGTTGCATAACCTCGATTTCTTCGCCGACACTGAATTTATTACGCTGTGATATGCGTGCAATTTTCGTTTCGGGATTATAATCTTCAACCATACCTATAAGGTCGTAATCACGGATGTATGAGCTGTCTGTATACACCTGTGAGTCTGAATCAGGCTTGTGGTAGTAAAAGCCTGTTGTGTACGGTCTGTGGCTGACTTTGCATAATTCCTCGAATTCTTCTTCATTAAAAGTATAATTTTCGGGGTCAGCAAAGTATCTGTCAATCTCACGTCTGTATGCGCCGATAATAGTTGCCACATAATAAGAGGTTTTTACTCTGCCTTCGATTTTCAGACTGCATATTCCGCTTTTTACAAGCTCGGGAATATGGCGTATCATGCATAAATCCTTTGAATTAAATATAAAAGTTCCACGTTCGTTCTCAAATACATCCATATATTCACCGGGGCGCTTTTCTTCTACAAGCGAGTAGTTCCAGCGACACGGATGCGAACAGGCACCCTGATTTGAATCTCTGTTGGTGAGATAGTTTGACAGAAGACATCTGCCGGAATATGAAATACACATAGCTCCATGAACAAATGCCTCAAGCTCAAGGTCAGATGGGATTTTTTTGCGTATTTCGGCAATTTCTTCAAAAGACATTTCACGTGCCAGAACAACTCTTGAAGCACCTAATTTATGCCACATTGCAGCAGAACGCCAGTTTACGTTGTTCGCCTGAGTGCTTACATGAATCGGAATTTCGGGAGCAAGAGTGCGCATCATGTCAAACATTCCTAAATCGCTTATCAGTACAGCGTCAAAGCCTAACGGACGTATTTCCTTGATGTAGTTTTCAAACTCGTTTATATCCTCGTTGTGTGGTATAATATTTGCTGTGAGATATACTTTTTTGCCACGCTCGTGTGCGTATTGTATACCTTCCTTCATGTCGCTTATTGAAAAATTTTCTGCCGCAGTTCGCAGACTGTATGCCTCACCGCCTATATAAACGGCGTCTGCACCGTACATGATTGCCATTTTGAGCTTTTCAAGACTGCCGCCCGGCGCAAGTAATTCTGGTTTTTGCATAGCTGTGTCCTTTCTGTATAGTAATTATTCATCATAATCAGATTGTGTTTTTACGCTTATGGTAACACCGTCACCCAAAGGCAACAGCACCGACTCAAGCAGAGGATGCTTCATAAGCGTGTCAATGTAGTCACGCAGACGGGTGACTATTGTGATTTTTCTGCGTATAACATGCTCGTCATCAGCAGTCATACCCTTGTAAAGAACATTGTCTGAGATGAGTATTCCGCCTTTTTTTAAGAGCCTTACGCAGTCGTCAAGCATATAAATATAATGTGCCTTAGGCCCGTCGAGAAAAACCATATCAAATGATTCGTCATCATCTATATATGAAAGATAGTCCTTGGCATCCGCTTCAATTACATCTATACGTCCGGCAAAACCTGCTTCGGTTACGTTTTTACGTGCAATCTGAACCATATCGTTGTCATATTCAAGTGTGGTTATTCTGGAACTCTGCGGCAAAGTCTTTGCCATAAGTATTGAGGAATATCCGATTGCACAGCCTACCTCGAGTATTTTTTGCGGCTTATTCATAGCGCAAAGTACCTTGAGAAGCTTTGCAGATTCAGGTTCAATTATTGGTACGGAGTGTTCCTTTGCATACTCTTCAAGCATATGCAGGAAAGCATCGTCATGTACCGCATTTTTTCTGAGATAGTCCGTTATATACGGCGGAACTATCGCATCCTTATCGTATTCTACCATTTATTTATCCTTTACTGTACGTTGTTTTCTTTCATTGCTTTTTCGTGTTCCTCATAGGTGTTGGAGAAGATATGCTTTCCGTCTCTGCCCTGAACAAAATAAAATGCGTCTGTTTCTTCAGGGTAAAGTGCCGCCTCTATGCAGGCTGTTTCAGGGTTACATATAGGTCCTATGGGGAATCCGGAATTGATATATGTGTTGTACGGTGAATTTATCTGTGTGTCTGCCACGGACAAAACAGCCTTTCTTTCACCGAGAATATACTGAACCGTTGCGCAGGACTGAAGATTCATATCGGAGTTTATGCGGTTGTAAAAAACACCTGCAACCTTTGCACGTTCCGTTTCGCTGTCTGTTTCGCCCTGAATTATTGATGCCATTGTAATCACCTGGTCTACGGTGAGATTCATTTGTTCGGCACGGTCGTAATATTCAGCTTTAAATTGTGTATCAAATTCCCGAAGCATCATATCTATAATTTCGTGCTCCGACATTTCCTCGGAAATGAAGTATGTCGAAGGGAAGAGATAACCCTCAAGCTTGTTTTTGCGTTCGGGAAGATTTTTCAAAAATCTGTAATCATAGTCATCGGGGTTTAAAGCCTTGTCAAATTCAGCTTCGTTAATCAACCCTTCCTCGGATAAACGTGCTTTTATCTGTGCGATAGTAAAGCCTTCGGGGATAGTGATTTTTTTATCATTTCTTATTGTAGAAATCATGAGCTTTAATATATCGTTATAGCTCATGCCATCGGTAATTATAGCATTGCCGGGAAGATATTTTCCGTCGTAGCCGCCAAGCTTTGACTGCATGCGGAATATAAACGGATACTTTATAATACCTTTATTATAAAGCTTCTGTGCAACCGCCGCAGAACCGTCGCCCGAATCAACTGTAATTTCTGTATCCGAAGCGATGTTTATGCCCTTCGAGTCGCTGAGAACTATGCCTGCATATACAGAACCTCCGATTAATAAAACAGCAGCTATAAAGAGTATAAGCCATTTAAAACCATATTTATTTTCTGTCACTTTAACTGTCATTATTAAACCTCCTGAACTGGTCTATTATATATTTTATAACAAATTATCAAAAACGTCAAGTGTGACAGAAATATATATGAAAATCAGTTATCGGAAAGCTTTTTGATTTTTATACCTCTGTAATAGGCTTTAAGTATATCCTTGTAATCTTTGCCTTCCGAGGCAAGATAATTTGCGCCGTACTGACTCATGCCTACGTTATGTCCGAAACCTTTGACTGATATTTTTATTGTATTATCTTTAAGGGACAATGTGGCATTAGTGGACTGAAGCTCAAAAAGTGAACGCAACTCTGTACCGCTTATACTGATGCCGTAAACTTCAATACTTTTTATGCCACCCGACTCTGAGTGTACTTCGTTTGCAAACGGTTCTTTTGAAATATCGGCATCAGGGTATTTTTGGGATATAGTTTTATAAAATTCTTCAACGGATAAGTTTTTTTCGCTTGTATATCTTGGAGAAAGCTCGTCGCCCTTGCTTTTTACACTTTTAAGATATGGAATTTCTCTGCCCCAGACATCTTCGGCGTTCTCGGTTTTTCCTGATGATGTGGAGAAGAATACTGCCGATATGGGTTTGTTTTTATATGTTATAATTTCATCTGAGGTGGATTGTACGGCGGTTTTGATTTTGTCCCATTTTTCGTCTGCATTTTCACGCTTCGCCTTGAAATCTTTTTCATTTACATACGCCTGGCAATGTGTTGAATCTGTACATATTGCAGCATTGGTGTGTGCATCATCAATGTTTCCAGAGTCAAAGTCATAAAGGTGCGAGGTCATATATGTACGTGCGGCGACAGACTGTGCTTTTAATGCTTCAATTTCAAAATCTACGGGCATCTCTGCGGCAACCACTCCTGTCAGGTAATTGTTTATATCCATTTCCTCAACAGTGCCTGATATGTGATTAAATACCTTGACGGTGCGTGCTGTTTCTGGGGCAGGGAAGGGTTTTGAATTGTCAACTGATTGTCCCATAAGAAGCACTATTGTCAGCGGGATAAAAAGACAGATAAAGATTATTGCAGCTATAATGATTAAAATACGTTTCATGCATACACCTCCTGTAAAAGCATATGAGAGAAAAAAGAAAAAAATAACGGAGACGCTCATAAATGAACGTCTCCGCAAAATTATTCCACATCAAGGAAATATGAAAAATATTCAGCACCGGAATTTTCGTTGAATAGAAATTTGTACAAATCAATAATATAATCATCGGTCATGCTTGCGATAAAATCGGTCACAATATCATCATATGAGTTTTTGCTGAGATAATCATATGAATTTCTGTACTTATTGTATTCCTCCACAAATTCAACATGATGCTTGAAAATAACAGAATTCTTCTTGCCTGATTTAAGGTCAAGGAGTAATTTTTCGTAAATTCTTTCAAACATTGGCGCAACAATTGTATCGTATTTTTTGTCCTGCTCATCATTGCGGTAAATCATTTTGCTGTTTGATGCTTTTGACTCCTTGAGCGCCGCAAAATGCTCGTCATCCATTTGCAGATGATTTTTGCCGTAGCTGTTCTCGATAATGTTTACGAGAAGATTGTTAATCATATTTGCATTGTGTCTGCCGATAACTCCGTCATCAAATACACTTTCATTTTCAATAATATTGGTTTTGACAGCGTCCTGTCTGTCCTTGCCTATGTAAGCGATTATATCGCATACTCTTACCACACAACCTTCAAGTGTGGAGGGAATAAGCGTTTTAATAACAGCTTCATCCTCGTAACAACCCTCAAACTTTTGGTCAAATTCATCAAATCCGTTAAGAACTGACGGTTTGTATTCCTTAAGCTCAAGCTCACCGTTATGGCAAAGAACACCATCGAGAGTCTGGAGTGTAAGGTTCAGATTGAATATCTTATCAAGCACACGTACGCTGTGAACATTATGATTAAAAAATCTGCCCGTATGTTCAAAATACAGCTTTTTCAGTATTCTTTCTCCTGCATGCCCAAACGGTGTGTGACCTATATCATGTCCGAGTGCAATTGCTTCTATAAGGTCAAGGTTAAGGTCGAGTACACGTCCTATATCACGTGCAATTCTTGACACAAGCTGTACATGAAATGCACGTCGTGAAATATCGTCATTTTTATAGAATGAAAAAACCTGGGTTTTATCTGTATAGCGGTTATAAAAGGGCGAGTGTATTATTTTTTCGACATCACGTATATACGCAGGACGTATTGCTGTTGCGATGTCCGTTTTTTCGTTTCTGCGTATTGGTGTGGGGAAGTTACTGTTTTTGAATTTTTGTTTAAGCTCTTTTTCCAATGCGGGAGACAGTTTTTCGTAGTTCAGTGACATAATATACTCCTTTCAATGATTAATTTTAAGTATATTATAGCATATATTTGTCTGAAATGCTACAAATATTTATCAAAATTATTAATAAAATAAAAACTTTCAAAAAAAATAGTGACAAAAGAATTTTGTTGTGCTATAATGTATGAGTATATTTATATGATTTTGCATATAATAAGGAGATATGATTAGAAAATGAAGAAGATTTTGGCAAGTATTATTACGGCTGTGACTGTAACAGCATGTGCCGCATCGGCGTTTGCGGCAAATAATTCAACCGTTTCAGTTAAGAACGATGAACAGACGGTTGCACAAGGGTATGATTACGCTTCGGAGAATGAAGCGGTTGTGTCCGTAACAAAATTATTTACAAAGCTTAAAGAGCTTAAAAATAACGGGGACAAGGTCACTCAGGTACTTACTGTTAAAAACGCACTTGGCGGTAACCGTCTTACTGATGTTGTTTTAAGAATGATTGATACTAATGTATACGAAGCAGATACTGAGGCGGAAGAATCTGTTATAAATGATTATAAAATTGTGGTTACAGACCCGTCGGGTGAGGTGATTTGCGAATCATCTGTTGAGGATGTGTATAAGACTGAGGCGGACATATTTGCAATTGATTTACCGCTCGGTACTTTAAATAAAAAATTCAACAGTGAGACGGAAGTATATAATGTAGAAATAACACTTGTGTCGGATGATGCCGAAACTGCAAGAAAGAGCATTGACTGGAACATTGTATGCGATACGAAAAATGTACAGGAGGAAAACAGCGGCGAAGAAGGAGCTTCGGGTAGTACAGGTACGGTTGTGCCGACTCAGACTCCGAAAGCTACAGCTGCTCCGACTGCAACCCCTGAGGTTGTTGAAAACCAGAAGGGTATAAAGTATGTCGGTAAGAGTAAGGATATTATTCCTGGAAAATATACTCTTACAGGTAATGGTGCAGTAAAAGTTTATAACAGTAACAACGAACTGAAAACAAGCATTATACTTACAGATGGCAAAGACCCGTCACAGAAGGGTGTTCCTGAATATGCACTGACTCTTAATGAGGGCGACAGAGTAGAAATGGCTGATTACATCAATTTGAAGGCATTTACGGGTGCAAAAGCTACCACAGCTCCGAAAGTGACAGCAAAGCCTTCAACTGCAAAGACAACAACCAAGGCTGCTACAAAAACAAACCCGAAAACAAGCGATGCGGCACCTATTGCGGCAATAGCAGTTGTTGCGGTTTCAGCACTTGGTGTTTGTGCTTATCTGGAATTAAAAAAGAAAAAAACTGAATAATTGAAATTAAGGGAAAGGATGTGTTGCCTTGAATAGAACAAGATTAACGGTACAACTGCTTTCCCTTTTTGTGTGCGCTTTTTGCGTTGTATATCTCGGTAAATACATTTATGACGGATACACCGAAAAGAAAAGCATGAGTCAACTGCAACAGATAGTTTTAGCGGGCGAGAGTGAGGGCGAAAAAAAGAAAAATAAGAATTTTGCCCCCAATGGTATGCTGATGCAGTATTATGACCTTTATCAGCAGAATAATGACATGGTTGGTTGGATAAAAATTGACGGTACGGATATTAATTATCCCGTTATGTATAAAAATGACAGCAATGATTATTATATGTACCGCAATTTTGAGGGTAAGGATCAGAAGAGTGGTGTGCCTTTCATGGATATGGAATGTAACCTTGCCGAGCGTTCAGATAATGTCATTATTTATGCTCATAATATGAGGAATGGCTCAATGTTTGCACCGCTTCTTGATTATTCTGATAAGGATTTTCTCGCCGAACACAGAATAATTAATTTTGATACCTTGTATAAAAAGAATAAGTATAAAATAATATCGGTGTTCCGTACCCAGGTTGGCTCTGCACATGAATTTAAATATTATAATTTTATTAATGCATCATCTGAGGCGGATTTTGAAAACTTTGTCGATGGTGCAAAACAGCTTTCCTTACATGAGATTGAGGATGATGCCGTTTACGGCGACTATTTGCTTACACTTTCTACATGCTCATATAACAGAAAAAATGAACGATTTGTGGTGGTGGCAAAAAAAATTAATTAAATGGAAATGTATAAAAATTTACAGACCGTTCAACGGCTTAAATCAGCAGTTTATAAATCTACTGAACTACGAATAAAACGCAGTATTATGCGAAAAATCGCATAATACTGCGTTTTTGTATGTTCTGTACTATTTTTCTAATTTGTATAAATCACTGAAAAATTCGGGATATGAAACCTCGACGCAGGCATTGTCGTCAAGCGTGGAATCGCCCTCTGCCAATTGAGCAAGAACAGCAAGACTCATTGCCATGCGGTGGTCGCCACGGGTAATGAAATCCGCTCCGTGGATTTTTTTGCTGCCTCGTATTATCATTCCGTCGTCGGTTTCAGTTATGTCAATACCGCACTTTTCAAATTCTTCTCTTACAGCACGTATTCTGTTTGATTCCTTGACCTTTAATTCCTGTGCATCTTTTATTATTGTTTCACCGTCTGCAAATGCAGCCGCAACTGCAATTATGGGTATTTCGTCAATAAGACGGGGAATGATGCTTCCGCCGACTGTAGTACCATTCAGCTTAGAATATGATACACTTATGTCAGCAACCTTTTCGCCTGAACAAATACGTTCGTTTTCTGTTTTGATGTTCGCACCCATATCTTCAAGAACCTCGATAATACCTGTTCTTGTGGGATTTATTCCGACATTTTTTATCGTTATTGAAGCATCGGGCATTATTGCACCGAGAACCATAAAAAATGCCGCTGATGAAATATCGCCCGGTACTTCTATATCCTGTGCAATAAGCTCGTTCCCTGGTGTTACTGTAATGTCAAGACCGTCAACTTTGATGTCGGCTCCCATCGCACTGAGCATAAGCTCGGTATGGTCTCTTGATTTTTCGGTTTCATGTATAACTGTTTTGCTATTTGCATATAAACCTGCAAGAATAAGGGCAGTTTTTACCTGGGCGGAGGCTACGGTCATATTATAGTCCATACCACAAAGCTTTTTGCCTTTTATTGTGAGCGGACAATATTCGCCGTCAATATCTGCACCCATAAGTGAAAGCGGCTGTGTGACACGCTTCATCGGACGTTTGCAGATTGATGCGTCACCTGTAATCTGACACTCAAAGTCCTGACCTGCAAGAATACCGCATAACAGTCTTGTTGTAGTTCCGCTGTTACCTGTATAAAGCATCTGTGATGGTTTTTGCAATCCTTTAAGACCTTTACCGTAAACGGTGATGACATCGTCTTTTATGTCAATCTCAATCCCCATATTGCGGAAACAGTCAATTGTTGAAAGACAATCAGCACCCTTTAGAAAGCCTGTAATATGTGTAGTGCCCTTTGCGAGCGAACCGAACATTACTGCACGGTGCGATATTGATTTATCGCCCGGTACAGTTAATTCGCCACGGGCGGAAGAAATTTTTTTAATAATCATTTTAACATCTCCGATAAAATTACGTATGAATGAATTATAGCACAAATAAAATAATATAGCAATATTTTTTTAATATAAATTACGGATTTGAGGAGGAATGAGCTTGAAAAAGCAAAGCTTTGTTGCAGGTGCGGCAATACTTATGGCGGCAAATGCCATATCAAAGATTCTCGGTGCGGTTTTTAAAATTCCGCTTACATATATACTGCATGAAGACGGGATGGCAGTGTTCAATGTGTCGTTTCAGGTATATATAATGTTTCTTGCATTTGTTATAACGGGTTTTCCGCTTGCAGTTTCAAAATCAGTTGCAGAGGCGGTGTCGGAAAATAAAAACGAGAGAGCATGTAATATTGTAAGAATATCGACTCTTATTTTGTGCGTAATAGGTGCAATAGGAAGTGTTTTATTGTATTTTGGGGCGGATATTTTTGCGCATGCCATGAAAGAGGAAAAGTCGGTTTTTGCAATTAAAATGATTGCACCTTCAATATTTTTTGTGGCATGGGGTACGGCATATAAAAGCTATTTTCAGGGGACATCCGATATGGTACCCACTGCATTGTCGCAGGTTGTGGAGGCAGTGGTTAAGCTTGTTGTCGGGTATATGCTTGCGGTGTACTTTATGTGCATGGGGACAGAAAAAACAGCAGGCGGTGCAGTGCTTGGCGTAACAGCCGGAGAGATTGTTGCAACGGCAATGCTTTGGGGGATGTATCTGATAAATAAGCGTGGGATAAAAAATCATTGTACAAAAGAAGATGTGAAAGATATTGTAAAAACTGTTATGGCGATTGCAATACCGATACTTGCGGCAAATATAATGTCAAATGTACTCTCTTTTGCAGATACCACAATATTGCGTACAAGACTGCTTGATTCGGGACTTAGTGAAGAAAAATCACGTTATCTCTACGGTGCATATACGGGATATGCCATGACTGTTTTCCATTTGCCATCAGGCATACTTGCAACACTGGGAGTAAGTATATTGCCGGTTATATCGGGCGCAATTGCTGCAAACAGAAAGGAACGTGCCTCTTTTGCGGCGATGTCGGGCATACAGCTTACGCTGTATCTGTCAATTCCGTTTACAATAGTGATGTATATGCTAAGCCATGAGATACTTGAGCTTATTTTTAATAATACTGCATCTGCCGATATGCTTCGTCTTAGTGCACCGTGTCTTGTTATGGTGTGTGTGTCGCAGATTACGACTGCTGTTTTGCAGGCTTCGGGAAGAATAATTGAACCAATTATATATAATGTTTCAGGCATGATCGTAAAGACGGTTTTTGACTATATTCTTGTGGGCAGAAGTGAGTTTAATATTTATGGTACAATTATTGCACTGAATACAGGGTATTTTGTGATTATGATTTTAAATCTTGCGGCGGTGAGCAGAATACTTGATTTAAAGTACAGTATCCGTGCAATGGTTATAAAGCCTGTAATGGCTTCGCTGATTATGTGTGGCATGATACGGCTTTTAAAGGCACCGCTTATGGCGTATAATCATAATTTGGGAGTGGTGCTTACATGTGCTGTATCAGGCGTGGCCTATTGCTTTGTCTTGCTTGTTACAGGAGCAATAAATTTAGCTGAGTTTACAAGTAAAAAAAGGTTGTAAAAAAATATAAGCCATGCTATAATGAATTCAAGCAATACTTGAATTTAGCTAAATTCGAGTTCCACAAGCGAAATGTTTTTTGATCCTGACTTGACACGAGTAATAATTGTGTCGAATAAGTTTTAATTATGTTGAAAGGTGTGAAGATATGAAAAATAAAATAGGAATAATAGTTTTGTTTACTCTTCAAGCATTGGCAATACCTTTTGCATTGTTGGCGGGATTGATGTTGTTATTTTCTATAGTTAGTTTAACTGAAACAGATTGGACTCAAATAAAGGTAGTTATTCAATCTATAGTTGCATTAATAACAATGTTAATAGGTGTTTTATACTTAGGTACATATACTTTCTCTTTAATTAAAACTGTCAACAACAAAAAAGTTTCACTTATAAGTTGGTTGCCGGTTTTACATATTATTGTTTCTATAACTGCCATAATGGTATGGAGAAGTGTTAATCAATCGTTTTGGATGCCTGGTGACAATCCTATTATTGCAAGTTTGCCTAGATATGAGAGTTCGGATTGTTATTATGGTGAAGGTTTTCAAGATTATACAGATTATTGCAAGTATTATTTTTCAAAAGATAGTGTTGTTGAAAATTTAGAAGAAAACAAGTATTTTGAAATTGTAAATGATAACGACGTTGAGGAAATAAAAAGTTATTTTGAAAACTTTAAGGGGTGGGTTGAATACGAAGAATTTAAGGATAATTACGATTTTAAGTATGAGTGTATTGATAAATCAGATTATTTTTATATAGAAAACAAGGATACTTGTGAAAAGTATAAACACTATCCAGATAAATATTCAGCTTACAATGTTTATTTCTTTGATATTCAAACAAAAATATTGTATTACATTCACTCGAATATATAAAAATAGTTTGCCGATTTTGGTATTTACATATGTCGTATGAGCATAAGTTTTTTTATTAAAAACGTGTATATTGACACGGTAAAAAAGATAATGATATATTGTATTTACCATGAAAATCAAGGAGGATACTAAGATGATTTACAAAGGTGAATATTTAAATGAAATATCGTTTCCGTTGGGGGGAATAGGCAGTGGAAGTATCGGTCTTGCAGGTAACGGCAGATTGATTGACTGGGAAATTTTCAACAGACCGTCGAAGGGAAGCGTGAACGGATATTCTCATATTGCGGTAAAGCTTATAAAGAACGGAAAAACATATACAAAGGTACTTAATTCCGATATTAATCAAGAGCTTGTGGGTCATTTTTGTGATGGTCGTTTCTATGGCTACGGATTCGGACCTGATTCAAACACTATGGCAGGTCTGCCGCATTTTAAGAACTGTGAATTTAACGGCGAGTTCCCGATTGCGCAGTTAAAATTTACAGACGATGATTTTCCGGGCACGGTAGTGCTTACGGCATTTAAGCCGTTTATTCCGCTTGACAGTAAAAATTCTTCTATTCCTG
>JAXJRQ010000077.1:0-9146 GCA_036310525.1 Clostridia bacterium | reverse complement strand
GTGTATCCTGAGCGATGAACATACCAAGACCGAATTCAGCATTATCTTCAAACAGTGAGTTAGCCCATGCAGGACCTTCGCCCTTAGCGTTTACTGTGTACGGTGTTGAAGGAGCTGAACCACCCCAGATTGATGAACAACCTGTTGCGTTTGCAAGGAACATTCTGTCACCGAACAACTGAGTAACAAGCTTAGCATAAGGTGTTTCACCACAGCCTGCACATGCACCTGAGAATTCAAGATAAGGCATCTTGAACTGTGAACCCTTAACCTTAGTTGTGGGGAACTTGTCAAGAACAGCCTGTTTTTCACCAAGATCTGAAGCATAATCAAAATACTTCTGTTGTTCAACCTGAGTTTCAAGCGGTGACATAACGAGTGTATCGTTCTTTATGTTACCGGGACATACATTTGAACAGCTTCCGCAACCTGTACAGTCAAGAACGGAAATAGCCATTGTGTAGTAAAGTCCATCAAGCTGTTTAGCCTGAGTATACTTAATACCTTCAGGAGCGTTGTTAAGTTCTTCTTCAGTAAGAACAACGGGACGGATACAAGCATGAGGACATACATATGAACACTGTCCACACTGGATACAAGTATCCTTGTTCCATGTAGGAACATCTATTGCGATACCTCTCTTTTCGTAAGCTGAGCTTCCGAGAGGAACTTCACCATTCTGATACTTTGTAAATGCTGAAACGGGAAGCTTAGCTCCGGCAAATGCATTTACGGGAACAAGAATGTTGTTTACATATTCAACAAGCTTGCTGTCGCCCTCGTGCTTAACAGAAAGGTCTTCAAACTCGCAATTCTTCCAGCTTTCAGGAACGTCTACCTTAACAACCTGCTGTGCACCGGCATCAATTGCATCGTGGTTCATCTTAACAATAGCTTCGCCCTTCTTTGAGTATGAAGCTGTAGCAGCGTCCTTCATATACTTGATAGCATCTTCTTCGGGAAGAATTTTTGAAAGCTTGAAGAATGCTGACTGTAATACAGTGTTAATTCTGTTACCAAGACCAATTTCCTTACCAATTTTTACACCATCAATTGTGTAGAATTGGATGTTGTTGTCTGCAATATATTTCTTAACCTGTCCGGGGAGATTTTCGTCAAGCTCAGCGCCTGTCCATGAACAGTTAAGAAGGAATACACCACCGGGTTTAACATCGCTTACCATATCATACTGTCTGATATATGAAGGCTTGTGACAAGCAACAAAGTCAGCTTTGTTGATAAGATATGTCGAAGTGATAGGTGATTTACCGAAACGAAGATGTGAACATGTCAGACCGCCTGACTTCTTTGAGTCATAGTCAAAGTAAGCCTGTACATTCATGTCTGTATGGTCACCGATAATCTTAACTGAGTTCTTGTTAGCACCAACAGTACCGTCTGCACCCAGACCCCAGAACTTACAGCTTGTAATATCAGCCGGAGTTGTGTCAGGATTTTCGTCAAGCGGAAGTGAAAGGTTAGTAACGTCGTCGTTAATACCGATTGTAAAGTGTTTCTTTTCTGTGTTCTTAAATGCAGCAATGATACAAGCAGGAGTAGTATCCTTACTTGCAAGACCGTAACGACCTGCATATACAGGAACATCTTTAAATGAGCTTTCCTGTAAAGCTGCAACAACATCAAGATATAGAGGTTCGCCAAGTGAACCGGGTTCCTTTGTTCTGTCAAGAACAATAATCTGCTTAACAGAAGCGGGGATAGCATCAACAAAATGCTTAACACTGAACGGTCTGTAAAGTCTTACAGCAATCATACCAACCTTATTGCCGTTAGCGTTTAAATAGTCGATAGTTTCCTTTGTAGTATCACAAACACTGCCCATTGCGATAATAATCTTATCAGCATCGGGAGCACCATAATAGTTGAACAATTTGTAATCAGTTCCGATTTTTTCGTTAACCTTATCCATATACATCTGGCAGATTTCAGGAACGTTATCATAAACTGTATTACAAGCTTCTCTTGCCTGGAAGAAAATATCGCCGTTCTGAGCTGTACCTCTCTGTGCGGGATGTTCAGGATTAAGTGACTTACGTCTGAAGTCATTAATAGCATCCCAGTCAACCATATCTGCAAGATCCTGATAATCCCAGCAAGCAACCTTCTGATATTCATGTGAAGTTCTGAAACCGTCAAAGAAGTGAAGGAAAGGAACTCTGCCCTTAATTGCTGTAAGATGAGCAACAGCGCCTAAGTCCATAGCCTCCTGCGGATTTGTTGAAGCGAGCATAGCGAAGCCTGTCTGACGACATGCCATAACGTCACTGTGGTCACCAAAGATTGAAAGTGCATGTGAAGCAATACATCTTGCTGATACGTTAAATACGCAAGGCAGCTGTTCACCTGCGATTTTGTACATATTTGGAATCATAAGAAGAAGACCCTGTGAAGCTGTATAGGTTGTAGTAAGTGCACCTGCTGTCAACGAGCCGTGAACAGTACCGGCAGCACCTGCTTCTGACTGCATTTCAACAACCTTTACGGGGTTTCCGAATATGTTTTTCTGACCGGCAGCAGCCCACTTATCTGTAACCTCTGCCATGTTTGATGATGGTGTGATAGGATAGATTGCCGCAACATCGGTAAATGCATATGACGCATAAGCTGCAGCGTTATTACCATCCATGGTTTTCATTTTTCTTGCCATCGGAATATTCCTCCTGTTTTGTTTATTAATATATAGAGTCCGATGTAGAGGTAAATCATCACCAAACTCCATCAGCATATATAATATGCGTACTATTATATAATACCACTCTCTCGTTGTAAAATCAAGAAAAAAACTTAAAAAAAGAGCAATTGGATATACTTTTGTTTTTATGCATAAAAATATAAAAACGGTATATGTCAATTTGCACATACCATTTTTTGAATTACGCTATTAAAACAATTATAGGAAGAGTAATTACCGATAATAATGTTGATGCGGCAACGAGCTCGGAAGCATATGTTGCATTGCGGTTATATTTAAGTGCGAGAATGGTGCTCATTCCCGCTGACGGACACGCCGCTGTAATAACTACTGCCATGTATACTGTTTCAGGCGCATTAAACAGCTTTAATACTAACAGTATAATTATCGGGAACACGATAAGCTTAATGGCACACATTAGATATGTGCGTGCATTGAGAAAAAGACTTTTCAAATCTGCATTTGCCATGGAAAATCCCGATATAAGCATAGCAAGAGGTGTGTTCATATTAGCAAAGTGCTGCAAGGTTTCTTTGGGGATGAAAGGAACACGCAACTGCAGAAAATAACAAATAAGTCCCAGCACAATTGCGATGATATTGGGCGATTTCAAAACGGAAACAAAATCCTTGGCTGAAAGCTTGTCACGCATCAGTAAAACACCATGAGTCCATATCATGATGTTGAATACTGCAATGACGGCACTTACATAAAATACACCTTCATATCCGAAAATTCCTGCAACAAGCGGTATTCCCATGAAGCCACAATTGGAATATACGACAGCCATTCTTTCAATTGCGGCGTCAGTACTATCTTTTTTTCTGATAAACAGTATAGAAAGCGGGATAGTTATTACATAAACTGTAAAGGTCAGCAGAAAAGTAAGTAAAAGTCCGTGTACTTTCGCAGGGTCGTAATCAGTCTGAAACGACATAAAGATTACTGCCGGACTTACAATGTTAACCACAAGGTTTGACATCTGCTTACTGCCGTTAGAGTCAACCAGCCCCTTTTTTGCCAGAAACATTCCTACAATCAGTATAATAAATATTATCAGCACCTGCTGTAATGTTATAAAAGCTTCGTTCAAAATAGATACCTCCGTTAAATCAATAAATAAATTTTATCACTTAAATGTGTAAAAATCAAGGTAAAAATAGTATTTGACAAAAAAATGATATTTAACACAAAAAACGATACTTGACAGATGTAATTATTATGCAGTACACTAAAATTAATAAGTTTTGGAGGCGTTTTTATGTGGCATATAAAGGCAATAGAAAATAAAATGAGCAGTGAAGATAAAGAACTGTTGCTGAAGATATACGAACCCAAAGTAGTTGCAATTCAGCCTGAGGACAGTCGTACAGGCATGTGTGTGATGCCTGACGGTGAAATTAGATATTATGGCGAACAGGAAAAAGACCATCCGTGGAAGAATGGAGAACCCTGCTACATATCATCTGTTGATGGCGGACTTACGTGGAAATATCACGAACTAAAAGAGGAGGAAATGGGAAGTTGTACGTATATTCCTGAAATGGGCAAATATTTTGCATTTGAAAATACTTTGAAAATTGTTCGTGCGCAGGTATGGGGTAAGCCGTATAAAGAGGGGACATATGTGCGTATTTCAAAAAAAGGTCCCGATGATAAAGATTTTACTATAAAAAAGGTATCGGATATTGTTTATCAGGATGAATTTTTGCCAAAGTACATAAAAAGCAAGAACAGAATAGCGGTTACTGCACAAAAGGTAATTGACGGAGATTATCATCCGGTGTTTATATATTCTGATGACGAAGGCGAAAGCTGGGAAACGGTAATTCTGAAATCTGCACCGAGATTTGAGGTAATTTATCCGGCAGTTGCACCAAGATGGGAAAATAACGGTGGAGAGCCGGTGTTTTGCGAAATGCCTGACGGAAGGTTAATGCTTTTTGCAAGAACTTCGCTTGACTATTTTTATGTGTATTATTCGGATGACTACGGTACTACATGGACAGACGGCGAACAATCGTCTTTCCATGCAACGCTTACTACACCGTATTTTCTTGAATTGTCTAATGGAAAAACGTTGTTTTTATGGAACAATTCACAACCTCTTGCAGAAACAAACCATGCAAATGAATTACCGGTTCATGATGATGGTTTTATCCATACGGGAGAAGGCGCTTTTACAAACCGTGATGTATGCCATGCGGCAATCAGCAGTGATTGTGTGAACTGGGAAGGCTTTAGGGAGCTATATATGAACGGTATACGTAATAATGTAGATTTCCGTACAATAGGCGGAATGAAATCGTCGGCTGATAAGAGTGTGCATCAGTTCCAGGCGATTGAGTTGCCGTTCGGTAAAGTGCTTGTGGCAATCGGACAAAATATAGCGAGCCGTAAGCTTGTTATATTTGACCCGAAATGGCTTCTTGAAAAAGAGAGAAGTGAAGATTTTCTTGAAGGTATAGGAAAAGTAAGCACGCATGTATTTGTAAAGAGCTTATCGGGAGATTATGTGGAAAAAAATCATCCGGGACACTGTGCATGGAACAGAACAAACGGTGCATTGCTTGTACCTGATCCTGATATGGACGGAACGGAGGCATTGCAGATTTGTCGTACTGATGACCCGAGACTTGTGTCAGATAAGCAGGGAGTTGTGTGGAATTTTCCGTGCGTGAAAAAAGGTACGGTAAAGGTACGTATGCGTATTGAAGGCGAAGGTGTAAAGCTTGCGCTTTGTGATAGGTGGTTTAATGTAATAGATGAATATGTCGGAGAAATGTCACCGTTCTCGTTTAAGCTTATAGCTGATACGGTAAAAAGGGGAGTATGGCATGATGTAAAAATCAGCTTTGATACTGATGCTAAAATGGCGTATGTGTATCTTGACGAAAGAAAGCTTTTCGGAGTGCGAATGAAATTTACGCCTGATCATGGTATTTCATATCTGCATATACAAACTGATGCGGAATGTTCTGATTATAAAGGAACCTTGATTAAATGTTTGAGCATGAAAGAGGATAAATAGATTAAAAAAAAGCCTGTATATGACACAAAGCAGTGTCATATACAGGCTTTTAGTAATATTTCGTTTATTTCGTTGAAAAAAGCACTTCCGAAGAAGTGCTTTTTCTGGTGCGAAGGACCGGACTTGAACCGGTACGGGTAATCCACACGCCCCTCAAACGTGCGCGTCTGCCAATTCCGCCACCATCGCATAAATATTAACAACAGTGATTATTATAGCAGATGAATTTGCATTTGTCAAGAATTATTTTGAAATTTCTTTAATAAAATTTTATATATGTATTTTCAGGCGTAAATTATCAAATAAATTTATTGCAATTAAGGGAAAGAAGTTGTATAATAGAAATGAAAAAAATATTCTTCGGTATATTAATATTATTGATATTGGTACAAAGCGCTGTGTTTGCGCAAGGCGAAGGAATGTGTCTTATGAATGCAGTGACAGGCGAGGTTGTTCTGGGGCATAATATGCATAAAAAGCTTTCGCCCGCAAGCACTACCAAAATAATGACTGCAATTATTGCTCTTGAAAACAGTAATCTCTATGATGTTGTAACTATGAGTAATGACGCAGTCAGAAGTGAGGGCTCTTCCACTTATGCAAAAGGCGGAGATAAACTTTATATGGAGGATGTGCTTTTCGGACTTATGCTCAATTCAGGCAATGATGCAGCATATGCAATAGCGCAGACGATTTCAAAGTCTCAGGAGGATTTTGCAAAGCTCATGACTGAAAAAGCGCATGAAACAGGTGCAAAAAATACGCATTTCATGAATCCGAGCGGTTTACCTCAGGAAGAGCATTATACGACCGCATATGATTTGGCGTTGATTGCAAGCTATGCAATGAAAAATAAGAAGTTTGCAGAAATTGTATCAGCAAAGACTCATAAGGTGTGGCTGATTAATCGTCCCGAAAATGTGCTTGAATTTTCAAATCACAATAAACTGCTTAATATGTATGAAGGATGTATCGGCATAAAAACAGGGTTTACCAAAAAGGCGGGCAGATGCCTCGTGAGTGAGTGTGAGCGTGAGGGTATGAAATACATAGCGGTAACGTTAAATGATCCTGATGACTGGAATAATCACATGCAGATGTATGATTATGCGTACGCAAAATCTAAACCGGTTAAAGCGGTTGAAAAAGACGAGGTCATACGCAGATGTGATGATGGTACATTTGTGGCGGAAGAGGATTTCATAATTCCTTCACTCAAAAGTGAAAAAACAGATGTTGAAGTGGTTGTAAATATTCCTCGAAAGATAGATAAACCAATCAATAAGTATGAAAAAGTCGGTTATTTGAGTATCATTTATAATGAAAAAGAAATCGGCAGAGTAAATATTATTTCTGATTCCGATATGTACGGAAATGGAGAAATTAATTCTAAAAAAAGCTTTATAATACATCTGAAAAATCTGTTTTTAAGATTTTCAGTATAAACGAAAGGAAAAAGACATGGGAGAAATAGTAAGACTGCAAAAGTATATTGCAATGAGCGGTGCCGCCTCAAGACGTGCCGCTGAAGGGATGATTGCCGAGGGCAGAGTTAAGGTAAACGGAAAAAAAGTGACAGAGCAGGGGATAAAGGTTGAGGTCGGCTGTGATGATGTAACGCTTGACGGAAAACCTGTCGAAGTAAAATCAAAAATGTACTATATAATGCTTAATAAGCCTGCGGGATATGTTTCAACCGTAAATGACCAGTTTGACCGCCCGACGGTTGTTGACCTTGTGAAAGAAGAAATCGGCACAAGAATTTTTCCTGTCGGAAGACTTGATTACGAAACAGAGGGTCTGCTATTAATGACTAATGACGGCGATTTTACTTATCGTGTCACGCATCCGAAATTTCATGTTGACAAAACATACATTGCTGTAATTGCAGGCGGTATTGCAATATCTGACCTTAATAAGCTCAGAAAAGGTATACGTGTTGAGGATTATACAACTTCTCCTGCCGAGGTTGAAATTTTAGATGCCGAAATGGGCAAAACTGCAATTCAGATAACAATTCACGAAGGGAAGAACAGACAAGTACGCAAAATGTTTGAAACTCTCGGCTACAGAGTTGTTGCCCTAAGACGCATAAAAATAGGCGAGCTTGAGCTTGGTAATCTGAAAGAAGGTCGCTGGCGTCATCTGACAGCTCATGAAATTAATTGTCTGCTGAAATCATAATAAAAGATGTCTGTTGTGCTTTAATGCAACGGACATTTTTATTTTAATGAAAAAAATACTAATTTATAAATTTTTTTCAAAAAAACTATTGACAAGACGAGTTAGTTGTGTTAAACTAACTGTACAAAAATGGTTATATCTGTAGCAGGACAGAGGTTGAGGTAAAGTATGAATTTGACGCAGGCTTTGGAAGAAAAGGAATACATTATAAAAGAAATTAATACTGATGATGAAGAACTGGATGCATTTCTTTTTTCACTGGGATGTTACAGCGGAGAAGCTATTACGGTTATTTCGCATATAAAAGGCGGATGTATCGTATCAATCAAGGACGGAAGATATAACATAGACAATCAGCTTGCAGAAGCTATAATTATTTAAGAGTATAAACGACCGTTTTGCGGTCGTATATATTTTGTCTTTGGGTTAGTTAAAGCTAACTTAGGCGATATAGATTTAAGTTGCAGATAAAATCTGTTACATAAGGGAGGAAATCAATATGAGAATTGCTTTAGCCGGCAATCCGAACAGCGGTAAAACCACTATGTATAATGCGCTTACCGGTAAAAATGAACGTGTAGGCAATTGGGCAGGTGTTACTGTTGACAAAAGAGAAAGTCTTATCAGAAAAAATTTCGGCGGAAGAGATGATTTAACAGTCGTAGACCTTCCGGGTGCGTATTCAATGTCACCGTTTACATCGGAAGAAAGCGTAACGAGTGACTATGTCAGAAACGAAAAGCCTGATGTTATTATAAATATAGTTGATGCAACAAATCTGAGCAGAAGCTTATTTTTCACTACACAGCTTCTTGAGTTGGGGATTCCGGTTGTTGTTGCACTGAATAAGAGTGATGTTAATAAGAAGAAGGAAACAAAAATAGATGTAAAAGCTTTAGCTGAAAAACTTTGTTGTCCCGTTATTGAAACGATTTCAACTTCAGCTGGTGATAAGGGACTGAACAAGGTTGTAAAGGTAGCTGTGGAAAGCTATGGCAAATCACAGAAAGCGCCGTATGTTGAGGGTGCTGTAAACTTAAAAGACAAAGCTTCGGTTGAGGCGGCAGACAGAAAACGTTTTGAGTTTGTAAACAAAATTGTTACCGATGTTGAAGAAAGAAAGGTTTATACAAACAAGAGAAATGCTCAGGATAAAATTGATGCAGTTCTTACAAATAAATTTGCAGGTATAATTATATTTGCTGTTGTAATGTTTTT
>JAXJRQ010000076.1:0-4741 GCA_036310525.1 Clostridia bacterium | reverse complement strand
CCCGTAATATATTTGTGCACGGGAGGGGATGGAACCCCTCCCCTACGGTGGGATAATTGTTTACATCCCGATAAATTACAATTTATCTAACCAATCTCAAAAAAAGCAACTTAAATATCAATTAATGTTTGTTGAAAATAAATGTATGCTATGATAAAATTTTTATAGAACATAAGAAAGGATGAACAAAATGAAAAACGTTGTACTTAACCGCCGTTGTATTTTAACACCACCCGAAAATATTTCATGGGCAAGTGAAATGGTATTAAATCCGGCTATTATAATCGACCCGAAAACAAACAGAACACATCTGCTTATACGTACCACGGGACCGTATCCCGAAAAGCAGTTTGAGGGAAAACCGCTTCCATATCCGATTTTCTTAGCTTACGGATACTCGGATGACGGCGAAAATTTTGAATTTGATTTTGACACACCTGCACTTGCACCGCAAATAAATAATGACCTTTGCGATTTATGGACGGTGAATGACAAAGGCGAAAAGGTGCCTGCATACATGAACGGATGTATAGAAGACCCGAGACTTTTCTACATTGAGGACGAAATTTATTGTACGGTTGCGTGCCGTATGTTTCCGCCCGGACCGTTCTGGGAGCATGACGACCCGCAGCAGTGCATGCCTGAATGGGCAAAAACCGACGAAAACCCGTTTTTTACACAGAAAAATCCGACGGTAACTTTGCTTTACCGCATGAACCTTGACGCACTTTCTAAAAAGGACTATAAAAAGGCATTTACATACGTAACAAACCTTACTTCACCTCTAAAGGGCGAGGACAGAGACGTGTTCCTGTTCCCGAATAAAATGATGATTGATAATAAATTACAATATGTAATGATTCATCGTCCGTACTGTCCCGACAATTATCCGGGAATATCACAAAAAAAGCCGTCTATTATGCTTTCGGCGGCTGAGGATTTATATTCGTTTGCGGAAAATGCGACAAAGCGCACAATTATCTATTCTCCATCAAAAGACTGGCAGGCGGAAAAAGTAGGCGGAAGCACACCTCCGATTGAGCTTGGAAACGGTGAATGGCTTCTTAACTACCACGGCAAGGAAAACGACAAAAAAGGTTACGGACAATCGTTTATGATTTTAAAGGAGCAGGACAATGATTTCCCGAAAATAACACATCTTTGCAGTGAAAAGTGGATTGCAAACGAAATGGATTTTGAAATACCTAACAAGGCAACAATTCCTGCTGTATTCTTTACCGACATGGTTAAATCGGGCGATAAGCTGATTGTAAGCTACGGTGCATGCGACGAAAAGGCATGTATACTTGAAATCGACTTTAACAGTCTGATGGAAGAGCTTAGAAAATGCAAATATTAAGGAGATAAAAATGTTAAAAGCACACAATATAAAATCCGACATAATTATTAATAATTTTGAAGACACTGAAATAAAATATGCATTTCATGACATCGACGGCACACATTCTCTCATAAGAGAATGGCCGCCGGTTATGAGTATATGCCTTTATGACGTTATTGTAAATGGTCTTAGTGAGGATTTCGACAGCAAGGAAAACGAAAAAAGGCTTATAGAAGCGGCAGGAAAGAATGTCCTTAAGGAGACCGACAGATTTTGTGTTGAATCAGCAGGACTAAGTGCCCTTACGCAGATGGAATGGGCAATCAGACGCTCGGTTGAGGAAGGAAAAATTTCTATTAACTGCGATATGTCAACAAATTCCGAGATTATAAAGCGAATATGGGCAGGCGAGGAAACGTTTGACGATTTACCCGAAACGGACGAAATGAACGAAATGCTGAAGGATAAAACTCCACGTTTATTTAAGCTTTATGAGGCAGTTTTAAACGGGTATTGCCGTGATAAAAACCTCGAAAAGGCAAAGCTTGACCCTGAAAGCTTCCGTATTCCGGGTTCAATGGCTTTTATGAGCTTTTTAAAGGAGCATGGTGTTAAAAACTATTTTGTGACGGGTGCTGTGGTTGAAAAGGGCATGGGAATGTATGAGGAGGTTGAAGCGCTCGGCTATAAAATAGGCGAAAATCAACTTGCGGAGGATATCATCGGCTCTACATGGACAGAAAAAATGCCAAAGGAAGCAGTAATGAAAAAATTGCTTGAAGAACTTAACATAAGCGGAAAAAATGTGCTTGTGGTGGGTGACGGCAGAGCGGAAATTCTTGCAGGCGCAGAAATGGGAAGTGTGGTTATAAGCAGACTGCCTAAAACCGCAAAATATCAGAGAGAGCTGCATAAAAAACTCGGCTCAAATATAATTGTTGAGGATTACACAAACAATGATTTATATAAAATATTGAAATAAAGGTGTTGTATTAAAAATACAACACCTTTATTTTTATTCAAAAAATTTTCTGTCAAGGCTTCTGTACTGAATAGCTTCGGCTATATGCGGTACTTTTATATTTTCCGAGCCTTCAAGGTCAGCTATTGTACGGGCTACCTTTAAAATACGGCTATGTGCTCTTGCGCTTAAGCCGAGATTATCAAAAGCCGCTCTTAAAATATTATTTTCTTCCTCTCCGAGGTGGCAGAATTCATCAAGCATTCCTGCAGTCAGCTGAGAATTTGAATAAATATTTCTGCCCTTATACCTCTCAAGCTGAATTTTTCGGGTTTTGTTTACCCTTTCCTTTATCTGCGCACTTGTTTCGCCTTTTTCCGATGAGCTTAAATCATCATAATTAACACTCGCAACCTCGACCTGTATATCAATTCTGTCAAGCAAAGGTCCAGAAATTCTGCTTCTGTACTGATTTACCTGATTTGGTGTACATGTGCATTTTCTCGAAGCATCGCCCCAAAAACCACATTTGCAAGGATTCATGCTCGTGATGAGCATTATATTACAAGGATAAGTAAGTGTTGCATTTACACGTGAAATGGTAACAGTTCCGTCCTCAAGCGGTTGTCTTAAAACTTCAAGCGCTGTTCTGTTAAATTCGGGTAATTCGTCAAGGAAAAGTATTCCGTTATGCGCAAGCGATAATTCACCGGGTCTGGGAACAGTGCCGCCGCCTGAAAGTCCTACAGCGGAAATTGTATGGTGCGGACTGCGAAACGGTCGCTGTGAAATTAAGGGATGCTCCTTAGGTAAAATTCCTGCTATTGAATGTACCTTTGTTACCTCTAATGCCTCATCAAAGGTGAGGTCGGGAAGTATTGTACTCATTCTTTGTGCAAGCATTGTTTTTCCTGTTCCGGGACTTCCTATAAGAAGTACATTATGATTTCCCGCCGCCGCTATTTCAAGCGCACGTTTTATGTTTTCCTGTCCTTTTACATCACAAAAATCAAGCATGGAAAGCGCCTGATTACTGAAATAATTATCTATATCAACAGTATGAGGTAAAATCCTCTCCTCACCCGAAAAATGCTTACAAACATCCTCAAGCTTTTTTACGGGGAAAATATTAATTCCCTCAACCACCGCCGCTTCGTCGGCATTATCAAAGGGAACAAAAACATTTTCAAAGCCGTTTTTATATGCACATATAACCATCGGCAAAACTCCCGATACGGCATTTACACTTCCGTCAAGCGAAAGCTCGCCTATAAACATAGTTTTTTCACTGTTTTCAATGTTTATCTGCTCAGTCGCATTAAGGATTGAAACGGTTATGGGTAAATCATAGCCTGAGCCTTCCTTACGCTTATTTGCCGGCGCAAGATTTACTATTACTTTTTTCGCCGGAAAACGGTAGTTTGTATTCTTGATTGCAGCACGCACACGTTCCTTTGATTCACGTACCGTTGTATCAGGTAAACCTACCGTTTCAAATGCAACCATGCCGTTTGATATGTCTGTCTGGACGCATACGGGAAATCCGTCAATTCCCATCAGTCCGCAGGAATATATTTTCGATAGCATTTTTTTCTCCTTTGTCTATTTCTGTATAATGTCCCTCACAACCTCGGACGCAATTATAATTCCTGCGCATGACGGCGCAAAGGCGGTGCTTCCGGGGATATGTCTGCCGTTTTCTTCTATTTCAACACATGGCTTTAAAGGCTCTTCTTTTGAATACAATACTTTTAAATCTCTTATTCCTCTTGATTTCAGTTCACGGCGCATTACACGTGCAAGCGGACATACAGAGGTTTTATATATATCGCTTATTTCAAAGCGTGTAGGGTCAAGCTTGTTTCCTGTACCCATTGAGCTTATCACATTCACATTGCTGTTTTTTGCTCTCATTATTATTTCTATCTTCGCAGTTACGGTGTCTATGGCGTCAATTACATAATCATATGACGAAAAATCCATTTCTGTGTCAGGCATGAAAAATATTTCATGGGTTTTAACCTCTGCATCAGGGTTAATGCTTAAAATTCTGTCACGCATTACATAGGTTTTATATTTGCCTATTGTTTCAGTAAGTGCGATTATCTGCCTGTTTATGTTTGTTTCTGATACGGTGTCGTTGTCGATAAGGTCTATTTTTCCGACACCGCTTCGGGTAAGAATTTCTGCTACGTATCCGCCTACTCCGCCAATACCGAAAATCGCTACATGCGATTTTTTTAACTTTTCCATGCCTTCTTCACCTATTAATATTTCTGTTCTTTCAAATCTTTTACTCATTTTTTCTCCATGTAAATTGTAATTTGTCGGTGAGATTATCACAGACGCAAACAATTGAGTGGAAGGCCCCTTTGTGTAAAGGGGGCTGGCGCCGAAGGCGACTGGGGGATTGTAAAATCAGCATTATTGTTAATTAT
>JAXJRQ010000075.1:0-4201 GCA_036310525.1 Clostridia bacterium | reverse complement strand
TGCTTTTTTTAACAGAAAACGCTCAAAACCTTAATATATAAGGCTTTGAGCGTTGGTGCGGGTGTTCATAAGGGATTTACTCAAAATATAAGCAAAACCGGCTTCAAACATAGTATTCTGCACTCCTGCTGTTGCTTAATAGAGAAACATATGGAGGAATACATAATGTCAAATATCATTGAAGATTTTTATTACGGCAACATTGAGCCGCAAGATGTCAATTCAGAATTAACACCCAAGCTCAAGAAGAAATTGAGCAATCTTGCCGAGAAAGAAGAACAACTCACAGCAAGACTCGCTGGTGAGGATAAAGAGCTGTTTCAAAACTATATAAGTGCATATATTGAGTTTTCAATAACAAGTAACGCTGACAGCTTTATATCAGGCTTTAGACTTGGTGCAAAATTTATATACGATACATTTGTTAAGAATACGAAAGGATGAATGCCCTATGAAAAGCAATACAAATATTCAATATAGACAAGTTGGAGATTTCAACATTCCTAACTTTATCTTACCGCCCGAAAAAGCAAGTGTCAGGCTTGGTAAATGGGGAATGTTACATAAGGATTATTTGCTAAAAAATAAAAAGGTGTTATTTACAACACTGCTTACCCAAGGCAAACTCTATCAGCACTGTGCTGAAGTCGAAACTCAGGCAAGAGATATGTTTGACACTCTTGTTGACCAGATGAAAAACGCAGAAGGTGTAACCGAGCAACTGAAAGAAGAAAATCAGTTGGAATGGGTGTGCCGTATGCAGAACATTAATGCAAGGGTTAGAAAAATTATTAATAACGAAATTATATTTAAATAAAAATATTTCGATATGGTTAAAGTTTGAATCGGACTCCAAATTTTATAACTAAAGAAAAACCAAATAAAAAGTACAATTCCGTCTTCTGCATTTGTAAAAACAGAAGGCGGAATTAAGTGCTGCAGGAAATATTGGTGCAGACAGTTCTTGAAATCATTATGTTGAGCAGATTATGCGGAATGTCCTGAATTCAAATGGCTTATATGTGATTTCTCCGGAACATTCTCCGATATACTCTTCAAGGGGTGAAACCTCAGTGATTTTTGCGTCGTGTGTAACATTCATAACAGTTTTTCCGGGAATACCGTAAGGCTCATAAACACGCACGATATATCCGTTGCCGTCTTCAGCAGGCTTGATACAATCAACGATAAGACCTTCATTTGAAAGAGTAACAACAGGCTTTTCATTACTTTCGCCTTCAAACACAACAAAAGGAGAATTGAAAAGATATGCTTCCTGAGCAACCTTACCTGCCGATAAACCACCCATATGAGGATAGATTGAATATGCAAAATCGTGTTCACCTGTATCACGGAAGCGTGTAGGATTGTCAACGTTGCGCATAAGAGTTATAGTCATATCGTTGTCAATAACATTGTGACCGTATTTGCAGTCGTTGATAATTGCAACACCGTAAACATCATCTGACAAATCTGTGAAACGGTGAGCAGCAAATTCGTGCTTCCATTTTTCGGCAGGTGTGTTCGGATGGGTGTTACGTTTTGTAATGCCGTAAGCAATTTCGTAGCTTGCATGAGCAGAAACCACATTTACAGGGAAAGATGCCTGAAGAATTTTATATTTTTCCTGCCAATCAACGTGAGAAACTACGTCAACCCTTGTAATGTTTGCATACGCAATAATATCCTGAGTAAGAACGGTGTTGTTATGCTTTTTAGTAACCCTTACCGTCACACGCTCGTCATTTATATCAACAAGCGTAATTTCATTCTGCCAATTCATATCAACAGGACGCATTTTGTATCCGTCATCAATATTCCATGCATCCTCATGCTCGGGACCGTCCTTATATGTAACAAGGTTGTTAAGGTTGTCACCGACAAACCTATCTGCACGCTTGTCATAGAAATCGCCGAGAGTACCGTCCTCACGGATAATGAATGTAAAGAAGGGCGTTTCAATGCTGATTTTTCCGTTTTCCTTGTTTGCTGTAATTGCTTTTTCAGTATGTACAACTGAAGTTTTGTGATATGTTCTTGCACTGAAGCCTGCAAGATTTTTTACATATAAAATACAGTTACCGTCTGCATCTGTAATAACATTTGATGTGTTTTCTCCGTCCGTAAGTGCACAGCTTTCATACTTTTTGTCAACCTTTACGTATGCACTGCCGACAAATGAGTTTGGGTTATAAACTGTAACCTTGTCCTGTGCATCATCGCAAAGAGTATCAGTGACAAGCTCTTTTTCTTTTTTCTCTGCGAATACAAAAAGCTCTTTGTAGATTTTTTCTGCATCATCATAAACTGTATCTATAGAGCTGCCGGGAAGAACATCGTGGAACTGGCAAAGAAGCAGATCCTTCCAATGCTTTACAATTTCATCATATCCTGCATCCTTACCCTTGAGCTTTGCAAGAACTGAAAGCAAGTCAAGTCTGCGAAATGCCATTTCAATGTAACGGTTGTTGCGTTTTACATCGGCAATAGTTGTATATGTGCCCTGATGTGTTTCGACCGAGAGCTCACCTTTCCACACAGGAAGATTTTCACGCTTTTTGTCAAGTTCAGTGAAATAGTCCTCTGCTTTTCTGATTTTTACCTCAGGCATACCGGGAACTGTCTGAAGCAGACGGTAATTCTTAAGCATTTCATCGGTTACACCGCCACCGCCGTCACCGTAGCCATAGGACAGAAGAACGTGGTCCCATGTTTCTTTTTGCTGAAGCTTATCTGAAACAAGGCTGATATTTTCACAGTCAATTGAGTTGTTGTAGCAATCTTTTGTGATAGGTACTGTTGCGTAAAGATTACTTCCATCAATACCTTCCCAGATAAAAGCATTATAGGGAAATTCATTGGCATTCTGCCAACGCACCTTGGTTGTGTAGAAGCTTTTCATTCCGCATTTTGTGAAAATCTGCGGAAGTGATGCGGGAAAACCGAAAGAATCGGGAATCCAGCAGACATCACTTGTTTTGCCGAATTCTTCTTTGAAGAACTGATGTCCGTAAAGAAACTCTCTTACAAGTGATTCTGCACCTGAAATATTAAGGTCTGATTCAACCCACATAGGGCCTACAAGACGCCATTTATCTTCCTTCACACGCTGACGGATCTGCTCAAAAACATCAGGATAAACTTCCTTGATATAGTTATAGACCGAGGGCTGTGAAAGCGAAAACTCAAATTCATCGTATCTGTCCATAAGTCGGAGCTGATTAAGTGCAGAACGGCCTGATTTGCGGATTGTATCCTTGAAACGCCACAGCCACGCAACGTCAATATGAGTAGAAGCAACGCAGTCAACGATACAGTCATCGTTTGACAGCTTCAATTCTTTTAATCCGTCAAGCAATTCCTTGTGAATTGCGATAATATTTTCAAGAAATTGGGTGTAGTCAAGGGAATTGTCGCTTTTACGGATTGTATTTTCAAACAAAGTGTTGACCTTGGCTTTCGTGTAATCATTCTTGATGTACTTTATAAGGTCACGGACAAAATCCATAGTATATGAAAAATCTGCAATTGCTTTATCTGCAATAACATACTGAGGATTTTCAACAGGTCTTACCATTCTTTCATCATTGCAGAAGGTACAGGCATATATTTCAAGCTCAATGGCAATTTCTCTGTCGTACATTGAGTCTTCAAGGTAAACCCTGCAGCGTTGTTCACCGTTGTCAACACCTGCAAAGCGTTTTCCGTCAATTGAAACAAATGCTTCGCAGTTGCAGGGCAATCTCAGTTCAAGATAAGCTGACTGGTGTTCCTGCGGCTTTTTAGGTGTGAATACAGTTTTCATCATACATGTTTTATGGTCGCAGAATGTAATGGTATCAGTATAATCTGCCCAATCTGTAAGAGGAATATATGTTTCCCTGTCCGCATAATCAAAAATTCTGTACTGCCATGCATCAATGGGGAACGTTTCCATAATCGCTCTGTTACGGTACAGCCATAAATTTTTGTCAATCATTTGTTCTACCATAGGTATCACTCCTTGTTTTTTGCATAGGTTTTTTGTTTTATTGTAGCTTTTGGAACAAAACATTTCATTGTTTCTTTTTGTTTTATTATTGTCTTTTTTTGCTATGCCATTGTTTTTTATCGCAATAAAGAATCAAGCGTAGTAAAATAAACTCAACACAAATGATTATATTATCAATATCAATAAAAATCAACATCAGTTTAAAAATAC
>JAXJRQ010000074.1:0-19895 GCA_036310525.1 Clostridia bacterium | reverse complement strand
GTATATATGTATGTAATTTTACTCCACGTTGTCATACCTGTCAAGCTCCTTTTAAAAGGTCAATGTTTCATTTGTGTTACAATTATAGCACATGTTCCTACAAATTACAAGTGTTATTTTGAAATTTTAGGAAATTTTTTCATAATATATGCAAAAAAGAGATGCAAAGCATCTCTTTTTTAAATTATTTGCCCATTTTCTCCATGAACTTCTTGTGCGCCGCACGAAGCTCCTCTGCTTTTTCTTCAGGAGCAGTCGGGTTACAGTGTGCCCATGCGCCTGTTTCCGATGAAGCATTGAACTTAATCTTTTCAGCGCTTCTCATAGGCGGATAGAATGCAATATGGAAATGATAGAAATCCGACGCATCCTCACCATTTACAGGGTTCTGGTACATACACATCATGTACGGGAATGTATAATCAAACAAGTTATCGAGCATACCCGATGTTTCCTTGAGAATTTTTGCAAGATTATCCTTTTCTCTGTCTGTCATCTGAGTGAGGTTCTGGAAATGACGTTTTGCGGCAATATACACGCCGTATGGGTATTCACAGAAGAACGGAAGATATGTAATAAAGTCTTCATTTTCTATAATAATTCTTCTGCCGTCATTTACTTCATCCTCAAGCATATCACAGATAAGACATCTGCCGTTTTCTTCAAAATGCTCCTTGCATGATTCCATTTCAAGCTCAATCTTCTTGGGGACTACGGAATAACCGTAAATCTGTCCATGCGGATGCGGCATAGTAACACCAACAGCCGCACCTCTGTTTTCAAAAATGAAAACATATTTTATATTTTCATCACTGCTTATTTCAACAAAACGGTTTTCCCACAAATCAACCAGCTCTCTGATATGAGGAACGGGTAATTCAGGAAGAGTTACCGTATGCTCGGGTGAATACAATACAACCTCACACTTACCGTATGCAGGCTTTGTCTTATAAATTCTTGTTTCTACATCGTCAGGTACAGGCGGATTCTGCGAAAGTGCAGGGAAATCATTATCGTACTTGTAAACAGTAAATTCATCAGGTACCTTACCCGAACCCGGGCAAAACGGACACCAGTCTTTCGGCATCTGCGGTCTGTTCTGACGGTGAGATGCAATCATTACCCAATCCTTAACGAACGGGTTCCAACGTAATTCTGCCATATTTTATCAAACCTTCCTTTACGCCATAAAGCGGACGTATATAAATTATTTTCAGCTATCAAAGCCATTGGGATGTGTTGACTGCCATCTCCATGAGTCTTCACACATCTCTTTAATATCTCTTGTTGCTTCCCAGTTAAGCTCTGCCTTTGCCTTTTGGGGGTCTGCAAAGCATTCCGCAATATCTCCCGGACGTCTTGGGTCTATCTGATACGGAAGCTCTTTTCCACAAGCCTCTGAAAATGCTTTGATGATTTCAAGCACGCTATAGCCGTTACCTGTTCCAAGGTTATACGCACGTACACCAGGCTTATCACTGCAATTTTCAACAGCCTTTAAGTGTCCCAAGGCAAGGTCAACAACGTGAATATAATCACGCACACCCGTACCGTCCTTTGTATCGTAATCGTTTCCGAATACGTGTACACACTCAAGCTTACCGACTGCAACCTGAGCAACGTACGGTAAAAGGTTATTGGGAATACCCTTGGGGTCTTCTCCCATGATACCGCTCTTATGCGCACCAATGGGATTGAAATATCTTAACAGCGTTACCGAAAGCTTCGGATTTGCTTTTGCTGTATCTGTGAGTATATCCTCAAGCATCATTTTTGTTGAGCCGTAGGGATTTGTTGTTGAACGTGGGAAATCCTCTGTAATAGGTACAGTTTTGGGCATACCGTAAACTGTAGCCGATGAAGAGAACACTATATTATTAACATCATACTTTTCCATAAGCTGCAAAAGATGAAGTGTTCCCGTAATGTTATTATGATAATATCTGATGGGTATAGTCGTTGACTCGCCCACCGCTTTAAGACCTGCGAAGTGAATTACTCCGTCAAATTTATTTTCTTTAAATACCTTTTCAGTTCCCTCATAGTCCAGAAGATCAACTTCATAGAACGGGAAGTCCTTACCTGTAAGCTCCTTAACAGCTTCAAGCCCTTTTACGCTTGAATTACAGAGATTATCCAGAACTACTATCTCGTATCCTGCATTAAGAAGTTCGACGCAAGTATGGCTGCCGATATATCCGGCACCGCCTGTAACCAAAATTTTCATAACAGAACCTTCCTTCATAATTATTTCCAATATATTATATACCATTTTAAGATTTTATTCAATAGAAATATGACAAAAAGATAAAAAATTGTCAGTTATATTATGCATATACTCAGTTTTTTACACCTTTTAAGTTTACTACATACAGGGAATTTGTAGTTTTGTCAGGTTTTTAATGCACCGAAGTATTGACAAATTTATCTTGCGCTATATATAATATATGTAGAAATATATAGCGAGGTGTTTTATATGAAAAAACTGTATCGTTCCAGAGCCGACAGAAAGCTTTGCGGAATATGCGGAGGAATAGGCGAATATTTAGGAATTGACTCTACGGTTGTGCGTCTTTTGTGGGTGCTTCTGAGCCTTATGGCATTTACGGGAGTAATCATATATATAATTGCGGCTTTTATTATTCCTGAACAAGGGTGATTTTATGAATGATATAAACACGCAAATACAAGAGTATCTGTTTTCACAGCAGGATTTAAAATACCGCGATTTTCACAGCAGACTTATGCCCACGATTGACAAAAACGTAATAATAGGAGTACGTGTACCAATTTTACGCAAGTATGCAAAGGAAATCTCAAAAAATCCCGATGTTAAGTGCTTTCTTTGTGCACTTCCGCACAAGTATTATGAAGAAAACAACCTGCATGCGTTTATTATAGAGAAAATAAAGGACTACGATACTTGCATTAAAATGCTTGATGCATTTTTACCGTATATTGATAACTGGGCAACATGCGATTCATTGTGTCCGAAAATTTTCAAGGCGAACAAAGATAAATTACTCAAAAAAATAAGCATATGGCTTAAATCCGACCACACCTATACTATGCGCTTTGGGATAAAAATGCTGATGACGTTTTTCCTTGACGAGGATTTTGACATAAAATATCCGACTGCAATATCCCAAATCAGAAGCGATGAATATTATATCAAAATGATGGTCGCATGGTATTTTGCCACAGCGCTTGCCAAGCAATATGACGCTATTATCCCCTTTATCGAAAATCATACACTTGACACTGACACGCATAACAAAGCCATTCAAAAAGCAATAGAAAGCTACCGTATAACTGATGAACAAAAAGGGTATCTTCGGACATTGCGAATTAAATGAAAAAATCAGGAATTTTTACAAATTCCTGATTTTTATTTTAGAACTTAACCATAACAGTAACAATCTTCCATGGCTCAACTTCAACCAATGCCTTATTTGCATCAATTTTTACGTTGCTTACAGCTTTATATTCCTCGTTAAGATTAACTTCCTTTGCATCTGAAATATTCTTTGCAAATTCCATACAAGCTGTTGACGCTTTATCCGATGCATTGAACATTCTCACTGCATATGCACTATCTTCACGTTCAGCGCATTTGATAACTGAAAGACAGATATTATCTCCGCTAAGCTTAAAGTTGCTTATTGGTGATGCCGTTTCGGTATCCTTTGTAACCTCTGTATATGAACTGATGCAGTTAACAGCCAGTCTGTCCTGAATATGAACAAGGTCTGAATATGACACGCTTTCATCAACGGGAGCCAAAACAAAATTATATGTATGCTCGCCTAACAGCTGACCACGTATCTGACCGTTTGTCATAACGGTTTTTCTGAATCCACGAAGTAATGTTACATACATAGTAGCTTCTTCATCGTCCGTACTTCCGCACTCATGCAGACCCTTTGCACTTACAAACGCAAGACCGTTACCCGACGCATCACGCTTACCCATGATACCGTTCATAGCCTTTTCGTACTGTTCAGGCTCTTTCCAGTCCTGAGTCGAATAATCTATACCGACATTTCTTTCACAGCAGTAAAATGCCTGACCTGCAAAATACTTGTCGCCGTATGTATAAGTAGGCATTGCAAGACGAAGTCTGTGGTCTTTTACATTGTTTGAGAAGTCAAGCTTAACATCAACAAATCTGTTACCCTCTGACAAACCAACCTCAAATACTGCCGTACACATTTCGTATTCACTGCTTCTTTCCTGAGTAGCTCTTGACATCACATTGCACTTAGGCAGACGCAGTTCCTTTGTGATGCGGAACACACATCTTGAAACACCGCTCTCGATTTTTTCAACATAGCAGTTGCCGAAAGACGAGAACACCGTTTTGTTATCCTTTGATGATGCATGGTACCAGCCGTCACCTATTTCCGAATCGTCAACAAGTGTAAGCTGATTATCGTAAATTTTGCCTGTTTTCTTGTCAAGTAATACAAGTGTGCCGTTGGGATTAATTTCAACTCTTACAAGCTCGTTTTCCATATAATCCGAACCTGCCTTCATATGCTTCAAATATCTTGAAGGTAATTCACTCGGAACAATACGATACTCGCTCTTTCCGCCGGCAGGAACAAAGGCTTTGAATGTTACTGTATGAACATCCGCTAATTCACATTTCTGGTCGAAAACTCTTTGATTCTGATTACGCTTTATTGCTTTAACCTGATACGGAATTTCATTACCCTCAAAATCAAGTATTCTGAAGCTGTTTATATGTTCATATCCGAATGGCTCCGCATACTGCTTGGGATAATTGGGTTTCATATTCAAATCAACCGTAACAACCTCATCTCTGTCAAACGGAAGCGGATTATGGAGTGTCAAAATTGCATCCGTTTCACCGTCACGCTCAAACATATGCGTTTTTGAATTATTAAGAACATAATCATCCTTTAATTCTTCGCAAATTTCCTTTGTCTGGTCAAAACGATATTCCATGTCCTTGTGTACCTGGTCGATCGAACAACCGCAGATTGAGTCATGCGGATGATTCTGAATGAGATACTTGTATGCAAGCTTTACATAGTTTCTCTCAAACACATTTCCGTTAATTGCCGAGTATGCAAGCATCGGTTCTATCACCTTTTCAAGCATGTTCTGACATTCGTCGTTCGCTTTTTTAAGCGGATAATAGCTTGAAACAGTGTTAGTGATAACATCGGGGAATCCGATTTTGTTTGTTTTATTAAGTTCACCCTCAACAACGTTCATTTTTGAACGGTAATTTTCAAGAAGCTTTGCCGCCTCCATCAAATCAACATGATGCACATTTGCATCGGGCACATGATTTTTAATGATTTCAATATATTCGCCCGTTTCACGGTGAAGAGGATGATGGTCAAGTGCGTCCGAAATAACATATACGGGAATTTGCGGGTCTGCTTTTTCGATAATCCAGTCCACATAATCCTCAATCATCTTTTGCTTTTCTTCGTCCGTTGTTTTGTCGGTAAACTGATTCAGTACACGACAGCAAAATTCGCCATAACCGTTTTCGTTCCCTATACGGAAGTTTATTGTTTCACTGCCGTCAGGTGATTTCCAGCGGAAATACGGAGGAGTATATGCATAATAGCCTCTGCACTGATACGAATAATTTATGTCAAAGCCGTTAAAAATCTGCGGCATTTGCGCAATATGTCCGAAAATATCACAAATATATCCGAACTTCCACGCTTCCTTTGCACCCCATTTTTTCGACAGCTCATGTCCCATCATAAGGTTTCTGATAAGACTTTCACCTGAAAGGATAAATTCATCGGGCATGTCATACCACGGTCCGATTTTTATTCTGTCATTTTTTATAAATTCCTTTAAAGCTTCTGCATTTTCAGGCTTGATTTCGGCATAGTCCTCAAGAACGATTGTCTGACCGTCAAGATGAAACACATTAAAATCATCAAGCGTTCTCATTCCGTCAAGTATACCATCCATCGCCTTTACAAGTCTGTAGCGAAAGCCCTGAAATGTCTGATACCATTCTCTGTCCCAGTGGGTACCTGAAAAATAGAATATATCTTTATTTTTTTCCATTTCTACTACTCCTTAATCACGCTTTGCCGCTGCTTCCGAACAGACGCATAAATCTTGCAACTGATGCTTTTACAGCTTCTCTTGCTTCAATTACAGCCGCCTCAAAGGGTATTCCCTTTGCCTTTGACTCGCAGTATGAATTATATGCCGCATTACAGATTTCAGTACAGATATTTACTTTTCTGATACCGTTTTTAATGGTATTTCTGAAATCATCATCAGTAAGACCGCTTCCGCCGTGAAGAACAAGCGGTTTCTTTGAAACAGCATAAATTTCCGAAAGACGCTGTAAATCAAGCTGCGGCTTTGTCTTATACGGGCCATGCGCAGTACCTACGGCAACAGCAAGTGCATCAACATCTGCACGTTCGATAAATTCATTTACCTCGTCAACCTTGGTAAACATTTCTCTGTAGTCGTCACCGTCGCAGTCATCGCCCTGACCTACGTGGCCAAGCTCTGCTTCAACAGTAAGTCCCAATGCATGTGCAACCTTACTTACTTCTTTTGTATTTGCAATGTTTTCTTCAAACGGAAGTGCGCTTCCGTCATACATTACCGACGAAAAACCATTGTCAATAGCTTTCATAATTTTTGCATAGTCTGTACCATGGTCAAAATGCAGACAAACAGGTACACTTGCATTCTTTGCCGATTCGCACATAATTGCCGCCGCATATTCAAACGGAATTGAGGGCAGATGCACCTCAGCCACGCCAAGAATAACGGGCGATTTTTCTTCTTCGGCAGCGGCAATAATTCCGTTTGCCATTTCGAGGTTTAAGTGGTTAAAAAGACCCACTCCGTATTTTCTTTCTTCTGCGTCTTTTAAAATTTCATTTAAAGTAACTAACATTATCTTATAATCCTTTCATCTGTAAATACATCTGTTTCGTCTGTTGAACGTGTACTGAATTCGCTTATAACAGCACCCTCATCGCCTGCCTGGAACCAGTGCAGTGTGTCGGGATAAATTGTATACTGTTCGCCCGGATTTAATATAATTTCGTGAAATACAGTATATTTTCCGCTTGCAGGAGGCTGTACAGCACAATTTTCAGTTGCTTCACCGGGGACATATAAATAAACCTTACCCCAACGGCAACGGAATGTTTCTTCCTTACCCGGTACGCCGTTCAAAGTCGGATGAAGGTGCTCGGGGCATGTCTGATGCGGGAAAAGAACCATTTCCTTTGCACAGCATCTTTCAGTATTGATATATGTAAGAAGCTGTAAGCCTGTTATTTCAGGCTCGCCAAGACCAAGCTCTGCAAACTCAATCTTTGCCTTTTCTTCATCAGTAAGCACAATACCTGCTTTTTCATAAAATTCAAGTGTTTTTTCAAGTGTTATTTTCATAATTTACCTTTCCTTTCTGCGCTTATGCGCAACAATTATTTATTTTCTTCCATAAATTTAAGTGTTTCCTCAAACGTAAGTGTACCTGAGGTTGCACCCTTTTTCATTACACAGCACGCTCCCACAGCGTTTCCGAAACGTGCACACTCATAAATATCATATCCCTTTGAATATGCCGCTAAAAATCCTGAACAGAAGCTGTCGCCTGCACCTGTAGTATCAACTGCATTTTCAACATAAATTGCGCTAATCAGCTTTCCCTCACTGTTTATATCTTCTTTGATATAGCAACCCTTACTTCCGCACTTTATGACTACAGCACCTGCACCTTTATTAAGGAAGCAGTCCGCCATTTTTTCAACATCGTCCTCACCGGCAATCATCTTTGCCTCGTCGATGCTCGGCATAAACAAATCTATATACGGCATTGCATCATTAATGAGCCAGTCGGGGTTAGCGTTTGCATCCCAGCACACATCAAGAGCTGTTGTCTTACCAAGACTCTTGCACTTTTTCAAAAATTCAACAGTGTCAGCGCCGTCAAAATCATTCATGACAAAGCTTCCCGTCACAAACACAATGTTTGTCTTGTCTATCAAATCAAAGTTTGCATCCTCAAAACGCAGCTTCGCATTTGCCCCCTTGCAGTGCAGGAATGAACGCTCGCCGTCACTCGAAGAAATAACAACCGATACGGAGGTCTGCGCTTCGTCGGAACGCACCACGCCGTCCGTTGTCACATTATACTCCTTAAGGCAGTTTACAAGGAAGTCGCCGTACGGGTCGTTTCCTATCTTGCCTATAACAGCCGCATTAAGACCCATTTTTGACATATTAACCGCAACAGTCATGGCATTGCCGCCCGAAAACATTTCCGCTGAATCAATCAGATCAAGTGCACCCTTGTCGGGGAATTTTTCAACGGGTTTAACGATAATATCGGCAACCATAATTCCTGCCGTAACAACATTATACATACTAAACATCAATCCTTTCCGCCTGCGTTTTATATTATAAATCCACTGCGCAGACCTGCAGTACAATCAAATTTTATATTTGTAAAATCACTATACTAATTATATATCATATTGTATGCTTTGTCAATGCATGTTTGACAATTTTTCCGAAAAATGCTATAATCAGATTATGGGAGATGAATTTATGCGTGCAGATAATCAGGCAAAGAATAAGATAAAGAATAAAAATCTCATATTAAAGAAAATTATTATGGGTAAAAATATATCAAGAACCGGACTTACTGCATTTACGGGACTCACAAAAATGACTGTGACGAACCTCGTAAATGAGCTTTGCGAGGATAACCTTATAGTTGAGCAGAGTGAGCTTGTGCGTCAGTCGGTGGGCAGAAATCCGATTATTCTTTCCGCAAAAAAGGATAATCACATAATCGGAATTTACCTTAACCGTGATTACGTGAATGTTTGTATGGGAAACATATGCGGAGAAATTCTTGAAGAAATACGCACACCGCTTTGTGATGAAACGAAAAACAGCATCAGTGAAAAAATATGTGCTTCAATAGACATGCTCATAAAAAAACACAGACACGTTCTCGGCATAGGAATATCCGCAATCGGTCCCGTGGACAGCGAAAGCGGAGTGATTCTTAATCCTCCCAACTTTTTTGATATAACCAACTATAACATCAAAGAATTTCTTTCAAAAAAATATAATCTGCCCGTATATATCGACAATGACATGAACACCTCGGCAATAGCTGAAAAATACTGGGGACTTGCCGACAATGTATCCGACTATGTATATCTCGGTGCATCAAACGGTATAGGTGCCGGCATTGTAATGGGCGGAAAGCTTACGAAAAACGCAATCGGAGAAATCGGGCATGTAAGCATAAACATAAACGGTGAAAAATGCCGTTGCGGAAACCGTGGCTGTCTTGAAATGTATGCGTCAATCGAAAAGGACTACGACGGAAAAAATTCTGACGAAAAATGCGCACACCTTGCGTCAGGCGCAATCACGCTTATGAATCTTTTTAATCCCGAAGCAATTTTCTTAGGGCACAGAATCCCGATGCTCGGTGATGATGCACCGCAAAAAATCAAAGAATACATGTCAGGTAAATATTTGACAGCATCAACAAATGATGTACAAATCAGCTTTTCAAAGTTTATGAAAAATACACCTATTTATGGCGCAGTCGCAATATTTATAGAACGACATACGTTTTAAGAATCTAAATTAAACAGCTATTGAAAAGCCAATCAGGAATGTATAAAAACACTTCATTTTGGCTTGCCATTTATAGCATATAAATATTAAGGGAATTCGCAAAAGTGCGAATTCCCTTATTGTATAAGGCTGTATATTATTTATATAGGAAATAAACCCTTATGTGTTCTCTTTTTAGGTATTGAAATAAGCACTCCGATAACCATCAGTGCAAACCATATCAGGATAAGATTCCCCCAGCCTATTGTGGAAACTGCATTTGCAAACAGCGTACTTGAAACCGCCGCCGCAATGTAGCTCACAAAATCGAGAAATCCCGTTGCGCTTGAAACCATCCCTGTATCACGAAGACTCGGACAGTATCTGCTCCATAGCATTCCTGCTGCACCGTTTGAACCCATAATTGCAAGAACAATAAATATTATATTTAAAACGGGCTGTTTAACCATGTACAACAGTGCAAAAAATACAGCCGCCGCAATAAACATAATAAACATTGTCAAATCCATATTTCTTCTGAGCTTTTCATATATGTACACTGATAAAAATGCAGTAGTGGATATTATGAACGTTGCCACTGTGAAAATAATCGCTGACTTATCCGCCGAAAAACCAAGGTACTGTGATATATATGTGGGCATCCAGAAAACTACCGTTGTGCGGATAACGCCGGTAATGATTGAAATAAATGTGAACTTGATTATTCTGTGTTTAATAAGAAGCTTAATTCCGCCGACTTTTTCTGCTGCCTCCTGCGGCTTATACTGATTGTATTTAACTATTCCCTTTTTCTCAAAAACTATAAATACACCAAAGCATATTACCGCCATAATTCCAAGATAAACCGTACTTACCGTAAAAACGCTCTGCCATGCAAACAGTGACGCTGCGACACCAGCAAGCGGTGAACCGAAAAATGAAGCAAACGTATAGCCAAGACTGCATCTTGTCGCATAAATCGGTTCGGTATTTTCAGCAACTACCTTTGTCATAGGGCCGTATATCATGGCAAGGAAAAATCCAGTCATCCCGTAAATCACCATTGCAAGCGTGGGATGATTTCCTGCAAGCTGTGCAAACATTAAATTCGTAATTCCCGCCATCAAAAGACCTATACTTATCATGTATCTCGCCTTTACCTTATCACCTATAGCACCATTGATAAGCTGACCTACCGCATAGAAAATAAAATACACCGAAGATACTTTTCCTATATATTCCTCGGCGTATCCGCCGTCAAGCATCTGCGGAGTTACTGTACCGAGTATATTTCTCGCAAAATATACCGCAAGATAAGATACAGAACACAAAAAGCCTATATAAATTGCGTTCATTACCTTTTTGTTCTTAAAAATACTTTCCTTATTCATATTCACCCTCCTCAACACTATGTGAATTTAAAATGTTTCTGAGTTTTATATATCTTTCTTTGTTTTTACCGTCTATTCTGCTTCTTATATAAGCACAAATAGTATCATTGAGTAAATGCTGTGACATTCTGATTTCCGTAGGACTGCTGCTGAATGAATTTCCGCCTGCCGAAGCAATGAGAACATCATCCGACATCTTTGCGAGCGGTGAATTGATATTTGAGGTCAATGCAACTACATACGCATTGTTTTCCTTTGCATTTCTTACCGCATCTACTACGTCCTTTGTATTTCCGCTTGCGGAAACAGCAATTACAAGTGAGTTTTTATCAAGCATTTGTGCTGATACGGAGCAGGTGAGAATATCACTGACAAACGATGCAGGTATTCCAAGCTGAAGAAGCTGATAATACAAGTCCGACGCAACCGCCGCCGAACGGAAAACTCCGTATATTTCCACTTTTTTTGCTTTAAGAATTTTTTCAGTAACTCTTAAAAGCACTTCCTCACTGTTTGCCTCATCGGTAAACTGAAATGCCATATTGCACGACTGTATATTCTTCCTTAACACTTCCTTTGCCGAATCAGTGCTGTTTACTATATCAAAAGCTTCAACTCCGTTTTTACTTATATCGGAAGCAATTTTTAATTTCAGTTCGGGAAATCCTCCGTTCACAAACTTTTTTGAAAAGTTTATGATACTTCCCTGAGAAACATCTGCCTTTTTAACGAGCTCATGCATCGAATACGTAATGAACTCTCCCGGATTTTCAATAATCAATGCGGCAATTTTTTTCTCTACATTGGTAAGAAAATTTATATTTGTTTTTAATTTTGATATAATATTTTCCGCCATATTTCCTCCCTTTTTGACTTTTTCTCATTTTTCATAATAGCAGAATTGATTTTATCACAGTGGTTGATTTTTGTCAATAAAAAAGTAACAGAATTATATAATTCTGTTACTTTAAATAAATTTTCCCCAAATACCGTAACTTAAATGTATGTAGTTACCATAAAGCGCACTGAATTCGCCCTTTTACATCAGCTTAATGACTCAAAAAATACATTATTTTTCAGTGATGCCAATATAATATTTGCACTGCTTTCGTTTGTTGCAAGCGGAATTTTCTGAACGTCGCAAAGTCTTAAAAGTGCTGAAACATCAGGTTCATGCGGCTGTGCCGTGAGTGGGTCTCTCAAAAAGATAATAAGGTCAATTTCGCCATTTGCAAGCATTGCTCCAATCTGCTGATCGCCGCCCAACGGGCCGCTTTTTAAACGGTGAATATCAAGCTTTGTTTCACCCATAATCATAGTGCCTGTTGTTCCTGTTGCGTATAGTTCATGCTCGGATAATATATCCTTATATTTTTTTGCAAGCTCGATTATTTCGGGCTTCTTTTTATCATGTGCAATTAATGCTATTTTCATTTCAATCACCTCGTATATCAGTTTTCTTTTCCTTATAAATTATTTTAGCATGAAAAAAATTGTTTGTCAATTAAATATGCATTTCTTTTACATAAATCTTACATACGAAGAAATTTAAAACGGCTTTTGTGCATCAGATACACGAAAGCCGTTTTGAGTTACAAAATATTATCCATAAATTTATTATAAGCATCAAGAACATCATCAAGGTTTGAATAAATGTCCCTGATTTCCGGTCTCCACATTGATTCCCATTCAAGCGAAAAGTGGCCGTCATAATTGTTTTTTAAAAGAAGCTTCACAATCTCACCAACGGGCAATTCACCTTCGCCAAGCTTTGTATAAACATAGCTTGCCACGTCCTCATCGTCAACATTAACTCCGTCCTTGATATGAACATGCACTATTTTATCACCTATATACCGCATTGTTTCTGAAGGTTTTTCCCCTACCTCATAAGGATGAATAATATCCCATATGATTTTGAGTGACTCACTGCCTACATCTTCAATAAGCTTTTTAAGAACCTTACCCGTTGAAAATTCGTTATGGGTTTCTATCCATACATCAACCGAAGTAGTTTGCGCATATTCGCAGATTTTCTTTAACGCACTTACTATTCCATCATAGTCATAGTTGCCGTAACCGCTAAAGAGCCTTGAGAAATTACCAAGAAATATGCGTATTCCTTTCGCCCCGACAGACTGTGCTAAATCTATACAATTCTTTGCCGTATTTATCTGCGCCTCGCTATAGCCCTTCATGTCAATGCTTGTGCCTAAGTCCGTGATGCTTATTCCCGATGCAAAAAACTCTTTTGTCATCAGTGAAACTGCTTCACCCTCTAATCCGAACAAGCGGTTTTGCCGGTCAAGACGTATTTCCACGCCCTGCATATTATTTTTAATTGCACTTTTGATGATGTCCTTATAGTCATAATCAGTGCATGCAACAGTACTGAATCCGAGTTTCATCATTTTGCTATATGCTGCTTTGTCATACGTGCCGCATATGCTCTGTCAATTTCACATTTGAGCGGTTTATTATCGGCAAATCTGATGACATCTTTTGCAACTTCTCCTCCTATAAATGTGAGCATATCCGTTGTTGGTCCTGCCTTATGCGGCATGAGATAAACATTATTCATTTTTCTTAACGGACTGTCCGCTTCAAGCGGTTCAACAGCATACACATCAAGAAACGCACGTATATTTTTATGTGAGAGAACATCAATCATTTCCTCCTGATTGACAATAGCACCTCTTGCAGTATTTATAAATACCGCATCCTCCTGCATCATTTCAAAATGCTCTTTTTTTATCATTCCAATAGTTTTTTCGTTAAGCGAGGAATGAAGCGAAACAATCGAGCAGGTAGAGAAAATCTCCTCCACTGATGCCGGTTCGGCATTTACATCATCAAGAAAATCCATGTCCATAGGAAACTGTGAAAATATCTTTATTTTTACACCGAAAGGCTTCAGCATACGCATAAGATGCCTGGAAATCATGCCATAGCCGATAATACCGATTTCTCTGCCAAGAATTCCTCTGCTTTCAAGAACACCGTTTTTCTTCCATGCGCCCTCTTTTTTCATTCCGTAAACTTCGTCGGGAATATTGCGAAGAACTGACATTATATATGCAATCGTGCCCTCAGCAACTGATTGTGCAAAAAATCTGTTGCCGCTGACAACCGCTATACCTTTCTCGTACACAGTATCATCAAGTAAATCTCCGACACTGCCTGCTGTATGTGCAATCATTTTAAGGCTTGTGTTCGCTTTTAAAGCTTCACTGCCGATTAGAGTAGGAGTGCCCCAGCCGGTGATGATAATGTTCACCTTATCAATCAGCGCTTCAAGCTCCTCTTTAGTGTAGGCACGTCCGAGGTCATTATATATGACCTCGAATTTTTCTTCTAACAGCTTTCTTGTATTTTCACAAAGAAATTTTTCCTTAACATATCCGTCGGGCATTGTCACTAACAGCTTCATTTTATCCATAGTTGTAAGCTCCTTTTATTTCATGATTAATCTTCAATCAGAATAACGTCTCCTGCATATCCTGTCAGAACAAGTACACAGACTTTCTTGCCCATTGTGAGAGAATTTTTGTCAGCAACCTCAAAAATCTGTTTATCCTTTTTGTAAACGTAATATCTGGTGTTATTGGTAAGCTTAAGGCTTAATGATGTTTTATTTGCAAAGTCAAGCCGCAGATAATCCCCTTCGACACCAAAGAGTGTTCCGACAGCAAAATCGTTATGGAAATCATCTTTAGGAACAATATCGCCCATGGATTCTGCATTTACAATGACATTTACAGCATTAACCTTTCCGCTTTCATCAACATTAATCTGCATAATATCGCCTTTTTTAACTTGCGTTGTAACATTGGGACGAAGCTCGTATTTCGCAACGCTCTTTGAACTTACACCCTCAATACCCTGAACTATTTCGTCATCACTGTTTGCCATAGACAACACTTTATTTACACCAAAGAGTGCCGCACTGTCCGTTACTCTTTCAGCAGAGGTTACCATAAGTGCTTTTGCCACTGAATATTCATTCACATCATACGGCTTTGACTCATAAACCTCCATTTCAAGGAATGAAGACGGGCTCATTACCTTATAATCTGCCGGATTGCCTGTATATGCGCTCGGCACGGCAAAAATAAGAGTTGAGCTGTTTATGAAAAATCCCGGACTGGTTTGGCTTATCATTGTGTTACCATAGAACATTCCGCCGCTGTTTCTTCTGTAACGATATGCGAAATATCCCGTTTTAGCCTGAGGACTATCCTCAAAATCAGTATTTTCAGTGTAAATGGAAGTTATTTTTCCTTCGTAATTCACCTGATATTTTATAAGCTGATTTACATATGCCCCATTCTTTTTAAACAAGTCAAACGGGAAGTTCTCCCAGTCTTTATAAACATTTTGTTCATTTATTCTGAGTTTATCAGAAGCCGGATAATCTATTATCTGACCGCTTGATTCAAGAATTTTGAAGGTCAGGAAATCCTTATCACCCCCTGCACTGTACACAAGTGCTTCGTCGTACATAATCTTTACAAGACATCCGTATTTCATTCCGGTGTTGTTTGCTTCATCAGCACCAACAACCCTGCCATTTACGTCAATGTAAAACGGTCCTGCAAATCTGCCTATGTATTCGGTTAAATCCACGCCCTTTGCAACACGGTATGTTTTGCCGTTGATGTATACAAATTCGCCATCACAGCCGGTAACCTTTCCTGTTTCAGTATCATTTGAAATGTAAACAGTAATATATCTTGACTGCTTGTTATTGTTATCATATACCGAAATAACATCACCTGCATTTATCTGATCAAATGCTGTTTCGTAGCCGAATTTATAGAATTTTATGTCATCATCAAAATTAAGACTGATTGTTTTTCTTGTTAATTTATCTACAAATGTATTTGAGTCAGTGTTCACGTACTGAACCACGTAATTTGTATATGATTCAATGAATACGTTTCTCACTCCGCTGTTTAATTCAACAATCTTTATGCCGCCCATGTTTATAGCAACACTGCTGTTTGTCAGCTCACTTATTGCAGTGCCGTTGTATAAAATATTATCATTTATACCGAATGTTTCCACTTCCATTTTGGAATCATATTCATACTTCACTGTCACATTTGCACCGTCTGTTGTAATGTCCTCAATATCATAGTCGGGAACTTCAATTACGGTGCATCTTGATGAATTAATATGCATATACTTTATGTCGTCCGTATCAATCTCGCAGTAAGCAACTACGGGATACCCCAACAATTCATCAGCCTGTGCATATGATGTGGAATACTTCACCGAATCAATTTCAATCCCCAAAACACCTGCACCGCCTGTACTTGAAAGACGTGTTCTGCTGTTTGCAGTAACTGTACCCATTATTTTTTTGAGTCCATGTCTGTTTTCAAGAACTGTTCCGTCTGCTGAATAGGTACCCTTATAGTCAATGGATATTTCCTCGGTTTCCAGACAGTTATACAATAACTGCGCCATAACTGCTCTTGTGAGACTATCCGTACCTGAAAGCTCTACATTGTCAAGGAAATCTGCCTTTACAAGCATTTCGCTTTTGCTCATTAAATCCTTAAGACCCATATATCCCGTTGCACGAAGCAGTATTGTTTCAAACTGTTCCGCAGTAACAACATCGTTATATCCGAAATATTCATCGCTGTATCCGACCATTATTTCCATGGATTTCAAGGTGTTTATATAAACCGTTTCCTCAACGCCCGCAGGCACGTCAACGAATGTGGTTTCACCATCAAGATACCAGTCATACTTCATCAGCTTACCGACTGCCATTGCCGCCTCGCCTCTTGTGACGGTATTATCCGGGAAGAACAAACCGTAGTCCGCTTCCTCCATAATTCCAAGACCGCACACCGTATTGATTGCCACGGAATGTTTGTTTTCGGAAATATCGCTAAATTGCTCTGCTGCCGAAGCAGAAATCAACCCCACTGAAGCAGAAATCATGCATACAGCTGTTATCAAAGCCGTTAGTTTTTTTCGCATAAATAACAACCCTCCGTTCAATTATACATATTTAATAATTCTGTTAATAATCACTGCCGCTTCTGCTCTTGTAAGATTATCCTGCGGTGCAAAAGTATTCCCGTCACGTCCGAGAATTACTCCCAGTGATGCCGTATCGGCTATTTTTTGCTGTACCGATTCATCAAGCATTTCAATGTCTGAAAAATCAGCCGTTTCTTCGCCGTTAAATTCAACACTCTTTTTACTGAGTACGTTATGAATCATTATTACTGCTTCTGCACGTGTGATGCTGTCCATAGGTGAGAACTGCACTTCACTGCGGCCGTTGATAATGCCTTCTTTCTTTGCTGATGCAACATACACATAGAACCAGTCGTTCTGCTTCACATCATCAAAAGCCGCTTCCGCCGTATCGTCCTGAATTTCCAAAAGACGCACAAGCATAGCCGAAAATTCTGCTCTGTTTACCTGATTTTGAGGAAGAAACTTGCCTTCTCCGTCACCCGAAACAACACCTCTTTTTGATAGTGTTTCTATTGCTTCTTTTGCCCAATCATAATCCGACAAATCCGAAAAGCTTTCTTTTGTATCAACAGCATTATCAAAAACATCGTCGGTATTTACAGGAGGTGCTACAGGTGCGCTGATTCCCGAAGATGAACCACCGCCACCTCCGCCACCTCCGCCGCCATACGACGGACGGTTGTGGCTGCCGTTCTGACCTGAAGCCGCTCTTGAAACCTCAGTGTTAAATGATTCCTTTACATGCTCCATGCTCGTAAATGTATAATTTGCGGCAAGAGCTTTCATTGCACTTACCTGATAATCAACATGCAACGCATCATATGCTGACATTGAAAAATCTGACGGCATCAAATCCGTATGTTTGCGGATAACCTCTGCGATATTCTGATACAGAGCCGCATTGATTTTAGCCAATGCGTCACGTATATTTTTATCCCTTTCCGTAAGCCACTCAATGTCCAGCGTCGACTTCGTATCATCAGCTTTGATAATCAAAGTATAAATTCCCGAAGGCGTACTTTCTCTCGGATAAATTGCAAGCTCGTGTTTTCCCGTTTCGGTAAACACATCACCCGTAATTCCGAAAACATCGTCCTCACTGTAACCGCTTGTTTCTCCCTGAGGTACCATAACAACGCTGACTCTTGACGGAACACGCTCTGCCGTATGAGTATAAATTACTTTTTCGTTGAACGTTTCCATAGCGTGCGCAACAGTGGCTATATTAACTGAAATAAGCAAAAGGATGCCTAATATAATTTTTTTCATCAAACCACCTTACCTTTCTGAAGTTTCCGGTAATTACGGTTCAAAGATATTGATTGTTGTGATACTGTTCCACACGCCCGTACTTGTTCCGTGGCAGTTAATTCTCACATATCTCGCCTTGATTTCCTCAAATCCAAAGAACTCTGCATTATTGCTGTTTCCGCTGCTTTCACCCTTATAAACCTGAGTCCAGTTTTCGCAATCAGTTGAAGCATCAATATCAAAATATGAAATTCTCTGATTACCGTTGTACCATGACATTGCAACCGTATTTATTGTTTTTTCTTCGCCAAGATCAAGAATAATCCATTCTTCTTTACCCTGTGAAGCCCATCTTGTAAGAGTTGAGCCATCAATAGCGTTTTCCTTACCGTTTTCAACCTCAGGCTCACTGCTTACAGAATGAACTGTAACCGGCAGTCCGAGACGTTCAAAGTAAACATAATAATTTTCAATCTCACGTCCGCTATTATCCTTAACGTTTATAATGGCAGGTGTATATATATCATTAGCCTGCTTAATCTCTGCCTTGTAGCCGTCGCCTGTCTGTACATTAACCTCAGGCAAGCCCTTGCTTGTGCTGTACACACCGTATGTATAATGATTACGGTTGAAGTTAAACTCTTCAAGCGCATTATTACCTACGGTTATACCTGTAACCGAATCTGCGTCCTTTTCTTCACCGCTTACATACCATTTGCTCATCGGCTGATTTTTCGGTAAATCATTTGAAATTTCGCCGTCATAAAGCGGAATAAATGCAATTTCAATTCTTGTATTAAGAACATTCGTAAGGTGGACTGTCAGCTTCTTATACATACTGTTATCGCTGTTTTTACCTTGTGGTGATGTGGGAAGCGGTTTTGCTTCCATTACCGAAAATTCCGCATTGGCAGGTGAAATAATCTGTGCCTGAAGCTTCTTTCCGCCGCTTGTCAGAACAGCACATTTACCACCCTCCTGTATCTCAATTTCAGCTGCTGTATGTCCGAACCAGTATATTTCCGAAGGCTTTTTAGCTTCAATTTCATCCTGAATGATGACCTTACTTCTGCCGTCATAAAGCTTAATACCTCTGTGAAGCATCTTCACATCAGGATAAGCAGCCGTCATATCCATAATAGCATAACCGCCATCTTCTCCGCTGACTTTTTTAAGAAGCGTACTGCGTGCAGTAACCTCCTGTTCTGCTTCGACGCCGGGATTTATAACAAGGGTATTTGAGCCTTCTGCACGGCAGCGGTAATAATTCCACCTTAAACCGCCTACGGTTCTGTCGTGATAACCCGTAAAGCTGTAGCTGTCATTATCAAGACTTGTAAACCATCTTTCACCAAGCGCATCCATGCAGAATTCACCAATGTCAAGATGACCATGGTTTACGTTATTAAGTCCGCCATGGAATGCAATATAAGTCGAATACGGATCATTCCAGCTTCCTCTGAATACCGTTGTTTCCGTAGTATCAAAATACCTGTCAGTCGGCCAATCTGTTTCCTTTTCATACTCATCGGGAGTATAGAAAAGTAAATCATCTATATTGACGTTCATGCCCTGTTCTTCAATATTCATAATACGTAAATTTACATAGCCTCTGTCCTTAAGCTTCTTTCC
>JAXJRQ010000073.1:0-7001 GCA_036310525.1 Clostridia bacterium | reverse complement strand
TTGTAGGGGAGGGTCTCTGTGCCCTCCCGTAATATATTTGTGCACGGGAGGGGATGGAACCCCTCCCCTACGGTGGGATAATTGTTTACATCCCGATAAATTACAATTTAATCTTTAATAAAAAAATTAAATTTCTTTTCGTAGCCGATAGTAGTTTTTTCGCCGTGCCCAGGATGAAGATTTATATTTTCATCAAGAGTATAAATCTTTTCTTTAACCGATTTAACAAGAGTCATTTCATCACCGGTAGGTAAATCCCATCTGCCGCAATTTCTTAAAAACAGCGTATCACCGCAAAACATCTCATTTTCAACCATAAAACAAGCACTGCAGTTTGTATGCCCGGGAGTATAAATACATTTTACACTTATGCCGTCAAGCTTAAAATCCTCATTATCATCAAGCACAATTTCGGCATCCTTTGCTATTATCTTATAACCAAGACCCATTTGCGAAAGATTTATCATAGGATTTTTTATATTATCAGCACAATTTTTTGAGCACACCAACAAAGCGGAGGTCTTTTCCCTTAAATCCTCCATATATTCGATATGGTCATAGTGGCAGTGGGTGAGAAAAACATATTTAATATTAATCTCATCCTCAGCCGCCGCTTTTAAAATATCTTCTGTTTTACAGCCGGGGTCAATTACAAACCCGTTTTTTGAAGCCTCATCATAAACTATATACGAATTTTCAGAGGTTTTATAATTTTCTATTCTTTTAAATTTCATATTATTAATTATAAAGTCTTACCGGCAATACCATATATGTATATGAATCATCGCCTGTTGTTGATCTCATAAAGCATCCGCTTGTGGGAGCACTGAATTCTATCTTTACCTTTTCATCATCACAGCCGTTAAGAGCATCAAGTAAAAATCTGCAGTTAAAGCCTATTATAAGGTCACCGCCCTCAAGCTCAACATTAACGGTGTCATTAACCTGACCTTTACCCGTAATACACGAAACATCAATCTTATTATAAGCAATATTAAATCTTACGGGAACTTTATTATCTGATTTTGCCGAAATATCATCATTAATAAGAAGAAGTGCTCTTTCAAGACTGTTCGTTATAACACGCTTGTCCACAACAACATTTATTGTATTAACAACGCTTATAATAGCTTCATAGTTAAGGAAATCTCCGTCAAGAAGACGTGTATAAACCTGGAAATATCCAAAATCAAACAAAACATGTCTGTCTGAAACTATAATTTCTACTTTTTCGTCTTCATCCTTTAATATTTTTGAAAGCTCGTTAAGTGTAGTTCTTGGAACAACAAACTTTGCATTTTCTACATTTTCAGTAAGCTCTTCCTTTACAACAGCAAGTCTGTGGCCGTCTGATGCGGCAACATTCAAGAATCCGTTTTTAATCTCAAACAATGCACCTGTAAGAACGGGCTTTTTACCTTCGTTAAGTGAAACGAATGAAATTGTTTTTCTGATAAGCTTCTTTAAAATATTCTGTGTGAGTGTAAATCTGAATTTTTCGTCAAGAATGGGAGCTGCAGGATATTCGTCCGATGAAAGTCCCTGAATATTAAATTCACTTACACCACTTTTAATTTTTGTAACGTTGTTTGTTTCGTTTACAGAAACGGTTACATCACCGTCAGGCATACTTCTTACTATTTCACCAAACATCTTTGAAGCAAGAGCGATGCTTCCGCCTTCGCTTACGTTACATTTTGTATTGTATTCTATGCATAAGTCAAGGTTGTTTGCAGTTACGGTCACGTTTCCGTCACCTGATGAGTCAATTTTTATACATTCAAGTATGGGCATTACAGCTTTTGCAGCTATAGCCTTCTGTACTGTATTTATAATATCTATTAATTGTTCTTTATTACATGTAAGTTTCATTTTTTTATACTCCTGTTTATAATTTTATCCACATTGGAAAACCTTTTAGGTTTTATATATTTATATATATAAATAATATAAATATTATTTAATAGTAGTAGTAGTGGTGTGAATTTGATTGATAAGTGGTCTGAGGCATTGAAAAGCCTTGAAATATTATCCTTTTTAAGGTGTAGGTTAAGAGTTGATTGATGTTGATAATTTTTTGGCTTATTTTGGAAAATTTATTTATAAACATTATATCAACTGCTTGTCCACACAGTTATAAACTATATTGATTCAAGGTCTTTAATAATATAATTTATATCAGCCTTAAGTGCTTCATTCACACTTATTTCTGTTTCAATCTTTTTAACGTTGTGCATTACTGTTGTTCTGTCCTTGTTTCCGATTGCTTTGCCTATCATACCGAAATTCATGTCGGTAAGCTTATTACATAAATACATTGCAATCTGTCTTGGAAGAGCAACATTCTTTGTTTTGATTTTACCCGTAAGGTCATCCTTTGTGATGTTATAGAAAAGAGAAACCTTGTCCATTATCTTATCGGGCGTTATTTTTACAATTCCGTCCTCGGGAAGAATTGACTTTAAAACATATTCAGCAAGCTCTACGTCAATAGTTCTGTGAGAAAGCTCCGAAATTGATATAATTTTTAAAAGCGCACCCTCAAGCTCACGGATGTTTGACTTAATTCTGTTTGCTATGAATGAAAGAACAGGTTCGTCTATTTTTATATTATGAACCTCGGCTTTCTTTTTAAGGATTGCAACTCTTGTTTCGTAGTTAGGAACTGTAATATCTATTGTAAGTCCCTGAGAGAAACGTGTTCTTAGTCTTTCTTCAAGAGTTAAAAGCTCGCTGGGTCTTCTGTCGCTTGTAAGAACAATCTGCTTATTCATGCTGTAGAGGTCGTTGAAGGTATGGAAAAATTCCTCCTGAATAGCTTCCTTATTTTCAAGGAACTGAACGTCGTCAATAAGAAGAACGTCTACTGTTCTGTATTTATTTTTAAATTCTGTTGTTTTTCTGTCCTTTAGAGCGTCTATAAACTCGTTTGTGAAATGCTCACTTGAAACGTATATAACCTTAAGCTGCGGATGTGTTTTTATTATTCTGTTGCCGATTGCCTGCATAAGATGTGTTTTTCCGAGTCCTGAATTTCCGTAAAGGAAAAGTGGATTGTATATATATCCGGGTTTTTCTGCTGTGCTTATTGCAGTTGCGGCAGCGTATTCATTTGACGAGCCTATGACGAAGTTTTCAAATGTGTATTTAGGGTTAACTGTGTCTGAAGTGGGAAGCTTTTCTTCTTCTCCGCTTTCGCCTTCGACAATTACATTTAAGGTATATTTTTTGCCCGTTACTTTTTCAAGTGCTGTTTCGATGCAGTCCTTGTAGCGGAATTTTATCATGTTTTTATTGATTGAAATAGGCACTGAAATTGTGAATACCGAATCATCGTATGATACGGGCAAGGATGATTTTATATGTACGTTGTACCCTACGATTGATGTTACAGTGCTTTTTACCTGTTCAAGAACCTGTTCCCAGATTTGGGTTATTTCCATTTTTTAACCTCCTTTTAATATTTTTCTTACGTATATATTTTAGACATAAAAATAGCATTTTAACCTATATTATATCATATCAAATTTTTGAAGATAAATCAAGAAAAAAACTTGAGTTTTTTATAAAAATATATATAATTATATATATAAGTAGAAATTTTTTAAATAATGTGTTTAAATATCAGGGAAAAAGGAAAAAATATAGTTATGGAAAATGTGTTGATTACCGGCGGAAGCAGGGGAATAGGCAGAAGCTGTGTGTATGAATTTATAAAAAAAGGTTACAGAGTATTTTTTACGTATAATAAAAGTGAAAAGGAAGCTCTTGAAATTTCAGAAAAAACGGGTGCAGTTGCAATAAAGTGCGATATTTCAAAAAGCAATGAAGTAGAAAAAATGTCTGAGTTTATACATAATAATTACGGAAAAATATCGGTTATTGTAAATAATGCGGGTATTTCTCAGATTAAGCTGTTTTGCGACATAACAGAGAATGACTGGGATGAAATGTTTAATGTGAATATAAAGGGAATGTATCTTGTGACACATGAATTTATTAAGGATATGATAAATGAAAGAAAAGGTAAAATTATAAATATTTCATCAATGTGGGGAAGTACAGGAGCAAGCTGTGAGGTACATTACAGTGCTTCAAAGGCGGCAGTTATAGGTTTTACAAAGGCACTTGCAAAGGAAATGGGACCATCCGGTATAAATGTAAATTGTATTGCACCGGGAGTTATTGATACCGACATGAACAGTGAGCTTACTAAAGAGGATATTGAGGCTTTATGCGACGAAACTCCGCTTATGAGAACAGGAACTCCCGATGAGGTTGCAAAGCTTGCAGTATTTTTGGCAGGTGAGGATGCTTCGTTTATAACGGGGCAGGTGATAGGTCAAAACGGCGGACTGGTAATTTAAGATTGACAATGTTTTTAAAATATTATATAATGTTTTTGTGAGTAAGTCAGACAATCGCGTCCGTATGGATGAGGAAAGTCCGGGCTCCGCAGAGCAGGATACCGGCTAACGGCCGGCGGAGGTGACTCCAGGGACAGTGCAACAGAAAATAAACGCTTCATTTTATGGAGTAAGTGTGGAAATGTGCGGTAAGAGCGCACAGGGAAGATGGTAACTGAATTCCCGTGTAAACCCTATCCGGAGCAACTTTGGGAATGTTAAGCTTGCTCGGCAGTTTCCCTTATAAGGCTGGATCGTATCGGTAACGATACGGCAAGATAGATGATTGTCTAATACAGAACCCGGCTTACAGATTTGCTCATTTAATATTAAAAAAATAAATTCACGGAATTTACCGTGAATTTATTTTTTTGAAATATTTTATCATATAAATTAAGAGCATAATACCTAAAATGGGAAACAGGGAAGATATAATCATACCTGTTTTCATGCCGATTTGTTCTGCTGAGAGGGAAAGTGTATTGCTTAAATTATGTGCAAAATTACTTACTGAAACTGTGTCAACAACAATTCCCATGAGCTGAGGTGCAACCGAACCGCCTAAATCACCGCCTGCCGCCATAAGTGCGTATGCTGTTACGCCGAGATTGGGGTAATTTTCTTCCATAAGGATAAGTGTGCCGGGCCACAGCATTGATGTGCAAAAGCCCGTTAAAATGCATGCTGTCATTGATACGATTACATTTTTAGAAAAGCCTGCAGCAAGATAACATACTGATGCGCCAATCATTCCGAGAAGCAGTATTTTTGATATGTTTTTGCCGTATTTTGCATACAAGGTTCTGCCTGTACCGAGAAGTATTGCAAATACTGCCATTCCGAGTATGTCGCCCACGACCTTTGAAATACCGAGCGAGTTTTCTATATATCCCGAAATCCAGTTTGTCATTACGTTTTCAGCGGCACTTCCGAGGAAAATACATACGGTGCAAAGTGCAAGTCCGTATTTTATGTTCTTGTTTGAGGTTTTGTTTGTATTTTGCGAAATATTTATGTCGGGCATTGGTGAAGCTGAGAAAAGTATAAATGAAATAATGGGAAGTAATGCCCAGAAAAACGTCAGGTACATCCAGTTCTGAGAGCCGGCGATTTTTAAGAATATTGTACTTATAATTACAACAGTTAAAACGCCGTATGCATAAAGTGAATGTAAAAAGCTCATGTCACGGTCAGGGTTATCCGACGGTATTGCCGCAATAAGTGGACTTAAAAGCACTTCGCAAAGTCCTGCCGCTACCGAAAAAATAACGGTACCCGTTAAAAGACCTGCATATGCGTGTTGCGGAAAAAATATCGGAGTAAGTGCATATATGAAAAGTCCGAGTGATGTTAAAAGCGGCATTATTTTTATTGTTTTATGTATATTGAAGTATTTTGTGAAAAATGTAAATATAAGGTCGATTGTAAGCTGTGTACAGAAATTTACAAGCACAAGCGTACCTAAAAGTGTGTATGATATGCCGTACATTTCCCTGAATGTGAGAAACAGAAGCGGCGGCAGACTGAATACGGATGACATTGCAAGATATGTGTAGTAGCATGCATATTTTGTTCTTTTGAATTTATTGACTGACATTTTTTTCTCCTGTTTATTTGTATATAAATATATCCTTATTTTGTGATTTTACTGTTTCTATTTCTGTATTTTTAAGAAGCTTTTCAAAAATATCCATAACGATAATCTCGGTCGGGTAATGACCTGCATCAATGACCGATATTCCCGAAAATACACTGTCCATGGCATTGTGATATTTCATGTCGGCAGTGATTATAACATCACAGCCTTTTTCTTTTGCTAAAGGAATAATATCACTGCAGCTTCCCGATGCAACCGCAACAGTTTTAATTTTTGCTTTTAAATCACCGCATACACGTATGTGTGGTGTGTTTAGCTTTGTTTTGACGGTTTCGCAAAATTCATCAAGTGAAACGGATTTTTGAAGATTTCCGTATCTGCCAAGTCCTGTTTCTTCGCCGTTTTCTTCGAGGATTTTAGCGTCGGTAAGCTCGAAAAGGTCAGCAAGTACAGTATTTATGCCGTTTTTTGCAGTGTCCATGTTTGTGTGTGCACTGAAAACCACTATTTCATTTTTGATGAGGTTTTTAAGCATTCTTCCGTCTGAGGTTGAAAAGTCAATCCTTTTTATTCCGCCTAACAGTATGGGGTGATGCGAAATTATCATGTCACAGTTGTTTTGGATTGCTTCGTTTACCGTAAATTCGTTTACGTCAAGTGTTAAAAGTGCTTTTTTTATATCTTTTTCACTGTCTCCGCAGAGTATTCCGACGTTGTCCCAGCTGTATGCAAGCGATAAAGGCGCTTCTTTTTCTATTATTGATGCAATTTCATATGCTTTCATTATATGGGTTTCCTTTCTTTTTGTAAATTGTAATTTATGAGGATGATTTTTACAAGTGCAAACAATCGAGCGTAAGGCCCCTTTGTGTAAAGGGGGCTGGCGCCGTAGGCGACTGGGGGATTGTAAAATCAGCATTATCGCTAAATATATATGAACAATCCCTCCGAGTTTTGCTACGCAAAACCCACCTCCCTTTACACAAGGGAGGCTTTCG
>JAXJRQ010000072.1:0-10041 GCA_036310525.1 Clostridia bacterium | reverse complement strand
GGCGGAAAGAGCTTCTATTCATCAACAGATGGTGTTAACTGGATAAGAAGAGCAGGCGGTATCGCTGATATGAAGAGTGAAATTACAGGCTTTGCATATGGCGGTTCATCAGATGATGACGAAAAGTTTTTCCTTATGCTTTACAAATATGGTACAATAACTGCGGATTCTAATAAGACTTATCTTCTTGATAAATATATGGCAAAGAGAAACATAGTATATTCGTATATAGATGATAATGATACGGATACAACAAATGATGTTCCGCTTGTTCTTATGGGTACATTAATCTGGGATGACTTTACAGGCAAGTTCTGGTGCGGTGCATCAAAGCTCGACGGAACATATGCAGGTCTTTACTACTGGGATGGAACAAAAGAGAGACTTGACGATAAAACGAGAATATACTGGACAAAGGCAGACACAGGAAATGCCGCTTTGTATGCTGAAACGACGGCATACGAAGTGTTGGCAGAAAGTGGCTATTTACAGACTATGAATACGGTTCTTTCAAATATCACGACTGATGGAAAAGGTCATATAGTTGCACAGCCTCTATGGTTGAGTGCTTCTGCAGCAACTGTAGGAACCAAGACTACAGCACAGGGAAAGAAGACAGCAAACTCAGCAATATTTGTTGATGCTGCAACTGAAGGAAGCTATCAGGCAAAAACAATCACTTGTCTGGCTAATCAGAGCTATATAGGAATTGACAGATATTCAAATATCATATCACAGCAGTCTTATGAAACCGCAACCACAGGAGGACCTATAAGAACACATACATTTGATGCGGCTTTTGCACTTGATAACGGTGCATCGCTTACTCAATGGGGATATATAAAAGACGAAAAAGCCCGCAGTTTCCCGTATCAGAAGTACGGTATGAGCAGTGTTGTAGGAAAAATCATCAGCTTTGAGGATAAGCTTGTTATGGTTCCCCGTGCAGGCTTCGGAACAGAGGGCACAGTTGAGGACGTTCTTGTTGCAACATATGAAAATGCAAACCATGCACTTACAGGAAATAAGAATAAATTCTATACATATATAAATAACGCATCAAAAATCCAGGAAATTTTAGGAACTCAGGCATCAAAGAAAAAGTATGTAGCAGATGCAGTTGCAGTAGGAGAAAACAAGGTTGCATTCATAACAGGAAGAGAGTTACAAAAGATAACATCAGCAGGTGCAGGAGAAGGTTCACGAGTTGCAGTAATTGACTTAACAGATGCACCTACAGCAATTCCCAAGGATATTACAGATACTGAAACGGGCGAGGTTATCGAGGAGGCAACACCTGCAGGTGATGTTGACAGAAGCTCAAAGGTAACTGTTACAAGCACAATCGTAGCAAATGGTAATGCATATTCACATATAAGTGCAACAGGCTCACCGATTACAGTAGCAAGAGATACTGAAGTACCTGTAATGGTAACCGTATATGACGGTGTGGATACAACTGTATCTACTGAAACAAGTGATGTTAAATACACACTTATAACAGATCCTGAAGCATACGAAGGCTTAGACCTGACTTCAATAGAAACAAGCGGTACGATTTATGCATGGCCTGAAGCAGAAGGCGGTAAATATGAGGTTGTTGTTGAAGCAGAATTAAAATCATCACCGATGATAAAGAATATCGTCACATATGAGGTTGTTGTTCCGCAAGATTTGTTTGTACAGATAAATAATGCTTCATACAGTATGAATGCAGGTAAATACGCATCAGCAGGACTTGTTGCAGGTGAAAACACACTTACGGTAAAGTCTAACCGTACATTTGATGTTGACGAATATTATACAATAGTTTCAGTTTATAACGGTTCAGAGCTTATTGCCTGCGGTGTATCAGATCCGGCAGACGAAGCAGGTGAAGCAACATGTACATTCAACATTCCTGAGGAAGATTTAAACAAGTGCAAGTTCAGAACATTTGCATGGACAAAAGACCTTAAGCCGTTATGAAAGACAGAGGTTGTTTTATATGCCTCAAACAGAATTTATGCAGAAAAAAATCTGCTTGATGTAAACGGCAGTACCTACAGACTTAATGAGGGTGTGTGGGTAAATCTTGACGATACCTATGGGTATGTTCCGTATGAGGGAACTGCTTTTGAGGTACAGAGAACGGACAGCGATGGAACGACATTTATGAATATAAATGTAAATCATGGTAGCAATCCAAAAGGAGAAGCGTATGCATATACGCTTCTCCCGGGTGCAAACCGTGAGGAAACAATGACTTATGCAGAGGATAAGAGTATTGAAATTTTAAGCATGACAAATTCTCTGCACGCAGTAAAGGATAAGGAAACAGGAAATATTTACATCAATGCTTTTGAAGCGGGAGAGAGCCTTAACGGATTGACTTTTTATACGCCTTGTGCTATCATCATATCCGGCAATCGCATATATGTTTCCGATCCGTCATGGACGGCAGATTATGTTATGCTTGGTTTTGAAAACAATGTTAGTGTAGTATCGGATGATGATATATATGCTGATGGTAACGTTGTTACAGTTAACATGCCCATTCATGGCAAAACCTACAGCTTTGAAGTACATTAAAAAGTGTAATTTATCGGGATGGTTTTTACAAGTGCAAACAATCGAGCGGAAGGCCCCTTTGTGTAAAGGGGGCTGGCGCCGTAGGCGACTGGGGGATTGTAAAATCAGCATTATCGCTAATTATATACAAACAATCCCTCCGAGTTTTGCTACGCAAAACCCACCTCCCTTTACACAAGGGAGGCTTTCGCTTCGATTATACACTCACCGATAAATTACAATTTACCATCTCAAAAAGAAACGAAAGGAATGTTTTGTAAAATGAATTCTGTACTCAGATTAATTGCAGTAAGTGCGGCGGTGCTGACGTTTGGTACAGCCATGGCATCTGCACAGACATATATATCAGATGCAAACCATACAACTGCAATAGACTTGGAATATGAAGCAAGTGAAATAAATATCGACAATACAAACAGCATTGCAGTTACCCGTGACGGGATTTTGCTTCTTTCACCCGGAGCAAGTGCAGAGCTTACGGTAAATGACGGGAGCGACAGTATCAGTGTGCTTTCGCCTGTAAATTTTGGTTTCGAGGATTCCGTAACCGCATCTGAGGTGGCAGAATTTGCACAACCGCAGTTATCACAGACAGACAGCGGACAAAAATACCTGAGTGCAAACGCAAACACTCCTGCAGTTTTAAGCTTTAACCGTACGGATGTAAATTCAGGTGTGTTGACCTTGAATTTTAAATTATTTAAAGGAAATACCGATTTGACAGAGTTGATAAACATTAAATCTGTTGACGGTAATGACGCCTGCAGAATACTGTTGACAAAAAGAAATGCAACAGCTGTATATTTTTCTTTTATGCAAGCAGACGGAACAGTTAAAAATGAACGATCAATAACCATGAACACAGGCGAGTGGTACAGTGCAAAGCTTGTGATGGATTTTGCAAATTCAAAATCAGTATTTTATCTCGGTGACACCGCTATACTTGACAATGTAGCACTTATCAATACAGAAAGCGGAATTTCAACAATTTCGTTTGGTACGGATATTGACGATGTAGCTATGTCATGCGGTGAAGCGATAGATGATTGTACATTAAATATCGGAATTAATGAAACAGTTACCGCATCAGGTGACGGAGTGATTATGATAGATCCGCTCCTCGGACTTGAATTTCCGGAGAGCTTCATGAAATAGATGCGAAGTATTGCAATTTTTCGGCAGAGGGTGATGGAATTTTCTCTGCAGAAGGTAAAATTATTGCAGACATGAGCGAAGATATAACACAAATAAATATAAAAGCGTCATGCATCATATCGGGCGAAGAAAAGCAAAGCGAAAAAAACGTTGCCTTTGTAAAGGATGAAAACGGAGAGGTTTACCCAATGCCTGATACAGTAGTTGCGTTTGCGCCTGAATTTACAGAAGAGGGTGTAAATTTTAAGGTTTATAATGGCGCTGCTGAAAAAACACTTATCGCAGCTGTTGTGGACAGCGAAGGAAACATATCGGTTGAAACCCTGACTGCAGCTGCACTTACAAAAAGCGAAAAGCTTGTAGAAATGGCAAATGTATCACCCCAAAACACAAAGCTGTTTTTGCTTGATACACTTACTGTTACCAATTTACTCAATAATTAAGCAGGAAGGAGATTGTTTATGAAAAAATTATTATCTGCGATTTTAATGTTTTCCGTACTTGCGTCTAATACTGTATCGTATGCAAGACTTACCGTTACGGGGCCGAACATCAAAAAACACGAAAGCTGGCTCAACGAAATGCAGGCTGACACAGGTGTTCATAATATTCTTGACGGTAATATAGCATTTGTTCATAATTCTCAAAAAGCGTGGGTGTATGATAAAGTTATCGAACTGAGCGCACCTGCGGAGTACATATACGATGAAGAAGCTTTTGAAATTCCTGTATCAGATGCAAATGCCATATTCGGACTAAGCGAAACCGGTGATACAGTTTCAAGCAAAAAAATTGCTTCTCGTACTTCTCTTAACTGCTTTATTGATCCCAGAGGCTTTGTGGTTTTTGGTAAGGAAGCGTCGGTGGACACATCTGTTCCTGCCAATTATTCTCACTACAAGGATTTTGCTGTAGTGCCTGCCGCAATGAGCTTTATTGACTGGGAGGATGTTGAATTTACAGAGGACGAGTACGTAGCATACATAAAGAAATGGAAGGGCGCACTCACAATTCCCGAGGGTAAAGAGGAGGAATATAAGGATTTTGCCAATGGCTGTATAAGCGAGGCAATAGCCACATCAAAGAAAGTCACTCCTGACGGAAAAGGCGGGTATAATTTTGAGGGTATTGTCCTTGACGGATATGACCTTACGGGCGCACAGCTTGCAAAATTCAAAACTTCAGTTGCAGACGCATACACAATGCTTGGAAAAATGGCAAGAGGCTATGTGTGTATGCAGGATAAAACAACAACTGAAGCCGTAGCGTTAAAGGATAAGATTTTAGGCGGTCTTGACCATGTTCTTAAATACTATTCACAGGGCTGGAACTATAGCCTTGACAGTAAGCAAAGCTGGGTAACGACACAGTTTAATATCCCGTTTTCCTGCTCAAATATTCTTTGTCTGATGTATGATGAAATGACAGACGAAGAGAGAATAAAGCACACAAATCAGCTCTTTGACAAGCATCCTATTCCCGATGTAAGAACTGCAGGTAAAAACAATAACCGTGAAACATACACAAACCTTTTATGGAGATGCTTCAGTTATTTTAATATAGCAGTAATTGCAAAGGATACATACCGTATGAATTATGCAATGAAGTATGCAAGTCCTGCTTTCTTGTATGCGGCACGAAACAACGGCTTTAATGACCTTGTTTTCGGTAAGGACGGCTTCTATCATGACGGTTCGATGATTTTCCATAACCATACTCCATATAATATGGGTTACGGCATGAGTTATGCAGGTCTTGTAAATGAGTATCTGGAGCTTACAAGAGACACAAAATTTGATATAAGAAAAATCTACAGCTTTGATAACGTGTATGATTTCTGTATCAAGCATTTTATTCCGTTTACAAGTAATGGTATGACAATGCGCATGGCACACGGACGTGCTTCAACAAACGGTGATACGGCAATTTTAAGACAGTGTGCATATATAGCCATAAATGCGCCCGAGGAAAAGAGAAATGAAATAATTTCCGCAATCAAAGGTGTCATGGGCGACAGAGCGGTTCCTGTCGGTTCAATGAGCTATGAGCTTAATGTTCCCACATTGACGGAAATGAATAAGCGTTATAAGGAATACGCAGATAAAGTCCCTGCCTCTGCATCAAATAACAGCAGTACGGTTTATTATAATCAGGACGAAGTAATCCATAAGAGCGATAAATTTACCGCAACACTGCAGATGTCATCATCAAGAGTCGCAAAATATGAGGCATTTCCGCCAACAAACAGTACGGGATGGTATCTGGGCGATGGTATGCTTTATGTTTATACTGATGGAAAGCAGTACGGTACTGAATACTTCAATAAGGTAAATCCGTATTATATGCCCGGAACAACGGTTGACTCAACCCCGAGAACAGCAATAGACACCAGTACATCAAAGACCTGGGGATTGCCTGATAATGATTGGGCAGGCGGTGTTACTGACGGAAAAAATACCTCGGCAAGCTATATAATGGGAAATCAATACGTATCAGGTCTTGAGGGCAAAAAATCATATTTTATGATTGGCGATAAAATTGTATGTATAGGAACGGGAATCAAAAACGGTATGGGTGAGGTTTACACTGTTGTTGAAAACCGTATGATTGATGAGGAATCAGAGGATATAAAGCCGATAGAAGTGGGATACAAACCAAAGAATATACTTACGGGCAACGAAGAAGATGAAGAATCCGCATGGCTCACAATAGACGGAAGCATAAATACATCTCTTCCGCTTGGTGCAATAGGCGAGTATATAATTTATGATTTCGGTGAAAAAGTAAATATCGGTAAAATCGGAATGGCTTTCCTTTACGGTGACAAGCGAAAAGAGCTTGCAACTATTCAGGTATCTGATGACGGTGTGAATTTTACTGATGTGTGTGATTTTGAATCAACAGGTACATCAACGGATATTGACCTTTATGATTTGAATTGCAGCGGCAGATATGTTAAAATTGTAAGCCGGGGTAATGAAAAGAATGCATATTTCAATCTTTCGGAAATAATTTTTTATAAAGATACGGCAACCGTTGAGGAAATAGAAGAGTCAAGAGTTATTATAACCGAAGGCTTTGAGGACATTGTTGTTGACGGGGAGGTACAGGATCCGGTTTTTAATAAAACCCATCCGGTGACAAATCCCGGATGGGTGTGGCTTGAAAATCAGCAGGGGTATGTATTTTTGGAGGAGGCACAGCTTGATATTATAAGAGAACGTCAGCCTTCATCTCCTGTATTTATGAAAATGTGCATAATGCACGGCGAAAAACCGCAATCTGCACAGTATGCGTATGTACAGCTTCCTAAAGCAACAAAAGCGGAAACAGAGGCATTTTCAAAAAATCCCGACATAGAAATTGTGAGAATGGACGATGATGTTCATGCGGTTTTCGATAAAAAGCAAAATGTTATGTATGCAAATATATTCAGGAAAAATATTGTTTTTGACGGAATCAGATTTGAAAATGCATGTTCTGTTATAATCAACAGAAATTCCTCAAAAATATATGTTTCGGACCCGTCATGGACAAGTGATAAAATAAGCTTTACCGTTCCCGATGAATGGTCTGTGACAAAGGGTACAAATACGAGCGTCAACGGAAATACCGTTGTTATAGATTCCTCAGTCCGTCGGGGTGATGTGCATACAGTAAGCTATAAAGCGGGCAATGAGCAAAATAATAATGTTGTAAAGGTTATGGACTATAACCTCACAATTTCCGATACTCATTTTGTCACGACCTCTCTTTATGCTTCAAGTCCTGCGGGTGATGTGACGTTTACAATATCTGAGTCTCCGACATTCGGACGTGCAAGTATAGACGGAAATATTCTCTACTATTCACCGTCAAAGGGACTTATGCCTGACAAATTCACTGTTGAAGCGAAGGATTCTGCAGGAAACAGTGCTGTATTTAATGTTACGGTAAGTAAAAATTAATCATGTAAAAAACAGAGAAAGTTGAAAGGAATGGTCATAAAATGAAATTTTCCTTAATAAAAAGAGCAACAGCAAAAATACTTCTGATTACTGTATTTTTTGCGTGTATGACCTCGTTTGCGGTGTTTGCTTCTTCGGAGCTTAATGTTGAACAGCTTGCGGACGACAGTATAGTTATATCGGGAAATTCCGGTGCATCTTTAAAGAGAAACACAGCAACTCTTTATATCGAAAACGGAAATTCAAAGCTGGTATATGTTGACGATAAGCTGACACAGACAAACGGTGATTTTGATTTTGTCTGGATGCCTGAAGAAGCAGATGACTATACCATATCGGTACGAGTGGGAAAAGTTCTTTATTCAAAAACAATATGGTACTCATCTGTAACTGAATATAACAGACTTATGGCTCTTATGAGTACAGGCTCAAGTAATGATATACAGAGTGTGCTTTCTTCCGAAAGCTCTTTGAAAACTCTCGGTATTGCTACAGACATTCTTGGTACACAGTCACCTGAGGAGATTTCAGGTGCACTTTACTGCATAAGAGAATATAAAAATGCAGGTGAAAATGTATTTGATTATATAGACGAGGCAAAAACGGTTGCCGAATTTGTAGCGACTCCAAACGCACAAACACTTAAAAGCTTCATTGATACAGTAAAAGCTTTAGGTATGGAAATCAGTCAATATGAGTTTTTCAAAAAAATAACCAATGCGGAAATTTTGGGGTATGCAACTGACGAATTTGCAAAAAAGCTTTATGATAATTTCGGAAAAGCAGACGCATTTTTTACAGAGAATATGGTTACTTCTGCGGTGTATAAATGTGAACTGTGGACAGAACTCGACAATTATCTCTCAAAGCTCGGATATGAAAAATACAACAACAGTCCCTATAAAGATGCGGCTGCGCAGGCAGTTGCGGGAGTTCTTTATGAGAGCAAAGCTTTGCTTGAGGCTGCGCTAAGCACAGCAATAGATAATGCTCAAAACGCAAACAAGCGTCCCAATCCTCCGTCTTACGGCGGCGGAGGCGGAGGCGGCGGTTCTTCGTCGGGCGGCGGCTCAAAAGTGGGTGCATCGCTTAATACGGTTGCAGGGGCAGTTTCACCTGATATAAAAGGGGAGGAGCCTGAAAGTAAAGAAAAGCTTGTATTTAATGACGTACCTGAAAGCCACTGGGTATTTGAAGCTGTAAACTATTTAAGATGGAAGGGTATTGTTGTGGGTGATGATTACAACAGCTTCTATCCTGATGCAGAAATAACCCGTGCACAGATGTGTGCTATGCTCACACGAGCATATGATATAAGCGCAGGCGAGTGCACATTTGCAGATGTAGCGTCAGACGCATGGTACTATGCTCCGATTGCGGCGGCATATTCGGCAGGACTTGTTGAGGGTGACGGTGAAAACTTCCGTCCCAATGATAAAATCACAAGACAGGATATGGCTGTGCTTGTATACAGATTTGCAAAAAACAGCAACAAGGAGTTCACCACTTCGCAGCTTCAGTTTGCAGATGAGCATGAAATATCAGATTATGCAAAAGAGGCTGTTTCGGCAATGACTGCTTCAGGTATAATCAACGGTATGGACAATAACCGTTTTGCACCTGCACAAACTGCGGCAAGAGCGCAGGCGGCAAAGCTTATATACGAAGCTATCAGATAACGATTGGAAAGGAACAATAAAAAAATGAAACGTACAATAAAAACACTCATTTTGATTTTGTGTTCGTTTATGCTTGTATCCTTGTCGGCGCAGGCACGTCAGGATACTGCAGGAACGGTTGAATTGCTTGAAAATCTGAATATAATATCTGCAAAGGACACTGCCGCAGAAGGGATTACAACCCGTGCCGAATTCGTTAAATTTGCCGTAAAGATTACCGGAAACAGTGCGTCATACACATATGACAAGCCGATTTTTACCGATGTGGCAAAAACATACTGGGCATATGATGAAATATGCTCGGCATATTCTATGGGACTTATAAAGCCTGATAAAAACGGAAGATTTAATCCCGATTCGCCTATAAAAGCGGCAGCGGCGGCACGTATACTATTAAACGTTGTCGGATATGGCGATTACGTGAAAAACAGAAATGATGTCGAGGTCATAAGTATTGCTGCAAACAAGGAAATTCTGGATAATGTTTCGATTGACGGCGATACTCCTCTTTCAAAAGAAGATGTTTTCCGTATGCTCTATAATACATTGCACGTAGATTTAGCATATATATCGGGGATTTCGGGAAACAATCCCACATATTCGGTTATTGAAGGAAAAACACTGCTTACCGAGCGTTTTGATGTGGAATATGTTGAGGGCGTAGTAACGGCAAACGAAAGATATGCAAT
>JAXJRQ010000071.1:0-11858 GCA_036310525.1 Clostridia bacterium | reverse complement strand
TATTGTAGGGGCGGATGCCTACATCCGCCCGTGAATATGCAACGGGACGATGTGGGCATCGTCCCCTACGGCGATAAGTTGTATACAGTTGCAAACAATTATATTTGTAGGGACCGGCCTCCGGACGGTCCGTGTGAAATTAACCGTAAACGGACAGTCGAGGACGCCTGTCCCTACGGCGTGATAATTATTTACGCTACCCATAAATTACAATTTATTCTCTGCTTCTGATGCATTTTGGTGAAAAACCATATTTTTGCTTAAAAGCCTTCAAAAAATTGGACAGCGAATTATATCCGCATGCAAAGCAAATTTCAATCACCGGCAAATCGGTGATTGAAAGCAGCTTTTTTGCGTATTCAAGCCGAAGCGCAGAAAGATACTGTTTTGGACTTGTTCCCATTTCTGAATGAAAAATCTTACAGAAATAACTGCTGTTAAGATTAACATAAGACGCTATATCATCAAGCGACAAATTATCCCGAAAATGCATTCTCATATACAGAGATGCCTTGTGCATCAGAACCTTTGAGGAGTTTTTTGCCTTATTTGTTTTTTTGTCAGCAATTTTTATATGCTTTAAAATAAGCATTACCATACAGTCAAGCAAATTATTTATATATTCTTCATCATACTTATTTTCAAGCCGTAACAACTCTGCAAGGTGAATGATTTTATCGAGCTCTTCACCTTCCAAAATGCAAATCAGGTTATCTTTTATGTTCATTATTTTATCCACAAGTCCTTCTGATAGGATAGACTCATCAAACATTATATTATACGATTTAATCGGGGAATCTATAAGCATTTCGTGAAAATCAGAGGTGGTCAGAAGATAAACATATCCGCGCTTTAAATCATATTTTTTACCGTTTAGAATTTGTGAAGCACTTCCGTCAATAATTATCTCAATCTCAAAAAAATCATGCCAGTGCATTTTAAAATTTTCGCATACTGTTTTTTTAATAACCGAAATTTTTTTGTTTTCAATCATTTCATCAGCGGAAAGCTTATAAAAATCAATATTTTTCATAAAAACACCTCATTGTTATTTTAATATATTATTTTTCAAAAATCAATAATTTTTCATAAAAAACAAAAAAATGATAACTAAAAGTATATTTTTCGGTAGAATGAAACGGATATATCTGTTATTATTCAGTTAAGGTGGTGATCTGATGATAATTGGTATAGACATCGGCGGTACAAAAACAGCCGTAATTTTTGGCGAAAATGAAAAAGTTGTCCGTCGTGAAGCATTCAAAACATCCGACTGGAAAAGTACACTTGATACTGTTATGAAAGTAATGGAGGAGTGTGATAGAATAGAAGCAGTCGGAATAAGCTGCGGTGGTCCGCTTGATTCAAAAAGAGGAGTTATAATGTCTCCGCCGAATTTGCCGGGATGGGACAATGTAGAGGTTGTCAGAATGATTAAAGAACGGTTTAATGTCCCCGTGATGCTGCAAAATGATGCAAATGCATGCGCAGTGGCTGAATGGAAATTCGGTGCCGGAAAAGGCAGTAAAAATATGGTCTTTTTCACGTTCGGAACAGGACTTGGAGCAGGGATAATAATCGACGGAAAGCTCTATAGCGGTACAAATGACATGGCAGGTGAAGCAGGTCATATAAGACTTTCTGACCATGGCCCCGTGGGCTATGGGAAAGCAGGTTCATTTGAAGGGTTTTGCAGTGGTGCCGGGATTGCTGCACTCGGAAAAATAAAGGCAACCGAACAATTGCAGATGGGGAAAAGCGTGTCGTATTGTAAAAGCTATGATGAGCTTTCAAATGTAACGGCAAAGCTAATTGCTGATTTTGCGCATAACGGCGAAGAAGATGCAAAGGATGTTTATCGTGAATGCGGACGCATGCTTGGATTTGGATTATCGGTTATAATTGATATTTTAAATCCCGAAAGAATAGTTCTCGGAAGCGTATTTGAAAGAAGCCACGATTTGCTTACCGAAGAAATGTATAAAGTAATCAATAAAGAAACGCTTGAAGCATCAAGAAAGGTATGTGAAATATTACCCGCTAAGCTTGGTGATGAAATAGGCGATTATGCCGCATTGGCAATCGGATATACTGCTTTGGCAGAGGAAAGGAAGTAATAACGATGAATGAACTTATTAAACGTTATCCTGCTTTGGAGGAATGCAGGGATAGTATAGAAAAGCTACTTAATATGATGCATGAAACATATAAAAGCGGTGGAAAAATTCTTCTTTGCGGAAACGGCGGAAGTTGCGCAGACTGTGACCATATTGCCGGTGAACTTCTCAAAGGCTTTATGAGCAAAAGAAAAATGAATGAAGCTGATACACTGAAATTTAAAAGCGTATCAGAAGAAGATTACATGAATTATGCTGAAAAACTGCAGTACGGAATACCGGCTGTTTCGCTCACAAGCCACAGCGGCGTAATCTCAGCATTTGCAAACGACGTTGACCCTGAGCTTGTGTATGCACAGCAGGTATGGACTCTGGCGTCAGAAAATGACTTACTAATCGGACTTTCGACTTCGGGAAATTCAAAAAATGTTATTACTGCAATGGTTACAGCGAAAGCAAAAAATATCCGTGTTGCAGGGCTTTGCGGTAAAAAGGCATGCAAAATGGATGATTATGCGGATGCTGTAGTTCATGCACCTGAGGAAGAAACGTACAAGGTACAGGAACTTCATTTGCCGATATATCATTATTTGTGCGCAGAGCTTGAGCGCATGGTGTTTGGCGAATAATTGCGAAAGGACAGTTTAAATATGAAAATTGATTTGAATGGAAAATGGAAGCTTTATTATTACGAAACAGACGAATATGAAATTAATCATCCGTCGCAACTGACAAATGATATTTCACATATTCCATGTACTGTTCCCGGAAACGTTGAGCTTGACCTATCGGCGGCAGGAATATTGCCTGAGGATTTATTTAAGGGTGAAAATATTCTTCTTGCCGAGAAATACGAAACCTATGAATGGTGGTACGAAACAGAATTTGATGGTGTTTGTGCAAGTAATGAAGAAGAGATTTTCCTGAACTTTGAGGCGGTTGACTGTATAGCTGAATATTTTCTTAATGGTGAGCTTATTGGTAAATCTGATAACATGTTTTTGCCAAATAAATTCAATGTAACGGACAAGCTTTTGGAGAAAAACACGCTGCATGTAAAAATCAAGTCGGCACTTCTTGCGGAACAGGATATGGAGACTACTGCTTTTGCGGCAAGTGCTGAATGGCATACATATGATATGTCAACACAAATACGTAAAGCGGCGCATAGTTATGGCTGGGATATTATGCCACGTGCAATAAGTGCAGGTATCTGGAGAGGTGTAAGTCTTGAAGTATGTCCCAAATGCAGATTTTCACAGCTGTTTTTTGCGACTAAGTCTGTAGTCGGTGATACTGCGGACCTTCGTATGATTTTTGATGTAAAACTACCGCATAAATATTGTAATAAAAACCTTCGTATGAGCGTTTACGGTGAGTGCGGTGACAGTAGCTTTGCAAAAGAAATTCCTATAAAATTCAAGTCGGGTAATATGGGCGCAATAACCGTGAAAAATCCGAAGCTGTGGTGGCCGTATGGTTATGGTGAGCCGAATCTGTACAAAACAACAGTAAAGCTTTTTAGTGATGATACCGTAATAGCAGAGGAAACGATGAATGTCGGTATAAGAACAGTCAGACTGGTTGCGAAGGATACAATTGACTGTGAGGAAAACTGCTTCAAATTTGTTATTAATAATGTTGATATAGTATGTAAAGGCTCGAACTGGGTGCCGATGGATGCATATCACAGCCGTGACCGTGAACGCTATGCAAAAGCGCTTGAACTGGTTAAAGACATCGGATGCAATATTTTGCGTTGCTGGGGCGGAAATGTGTATGAAGACCAGTGCTTCTTTGATTTCTGTGATGAAAACGGCATAATGGTATGGCAGGACTTCGGAATGGGATGCTTTAATTATCCCAAAACAGAAGAATTCTACAAAAAGATAACCGATGAAGCTACAACTGTTGTTAAAATGCTTCGCCATCATCCGTCAATTATTCTGTGGTGCGGTGATAACGAATGTGATATAATTCAGCGTGATTTTGGTGTCGGAGTTCTTGGAATAAATCATGAAAGGACAAATAAGGTAACACGTGAGATTTTACCGATGATAGTTGCGTCACATGACATGGGCAGACCGTATCTCAAAAGCTCTCCGTATGTTTCGGAGGAGGTGTTTAAAACACAGCGTTACGACCTCATGCCCGAGGACCATATGTGGGGTCCTCGTGACTATTACAAGAGCAGATTTTATTCAGAGTCAAAGGCAAGCTTTGTAAGTGAAACGGGTTATCACGGTTCGCCGTCTGTTGAGTCAATAAAGAAATTTATTGATGAAGAATACTGGTGGCCGTGTAGTGCAGATAATAAGCAGTGGATTTTACATTCTGCGGATCAGAACGGCGATCCTTCACGTATGATGCTGATGGTAAACCAGATTAAGCAGATGTTTGATGAAACACTTGATAATCTTGATGAATTTTGTCTTGCATCACAGATTTCACAGGCAGAGGCTGTAAAATATTTTATTGAACGTGTAAGAATTATGCCCCAACAACCGGGCGGTATAATCTGGTGGAATCTTATCGACGGATGGCCGCAGTTCTCGGACGCTGTAGTGGACTATTATTACGACAAAAAGCTTGCATATGATTATATTAAGCGTTGTCAGGCACCATTCTGTATTATCTGCGGTGAGAATAATGATATGAAGCTACCACTGTATGCTGTTAACGATACGCTCATGAAACAGAACGGTCATTTCAGTGTAAGCGATGGCGAAACGGGTGAAATACTGCTTGAGGGCGATTATAATATTGCTGAAAATACACGTGTTAAACTTGGTGAAATTCACGCAGATTATTCTGAAAAACGTCTTATTATGATAAGATGGGACGGCGGATATAACCATTATATAAGCGGAAATATTCCGTTTGACCTCGAAAAGAGTAAAGAATGGCACGAAATTATTAAAAAGGGTTAATTTTGATGGGCACTGTCTTTGGACAGTGCCTGTTGATTTTTTTGAAAAAATGTTGTATAATTATTTCATTGGTAATTTTACAATTAAAACGGAGGGTTTTGTGTGAAAAACAAATTTATTGTTATACTATCGGTTATATCGGCAATTTTATCAGTTAGTACGGGAGCTTTTGCTGACTGGCGAGAAGAATATCCGTGGGCAGAAAAAGGCGTTGAATATTGTATGGAAAACGGAATACTTTCAGGTACACCTGAGGGCGATTTGATGCTTGGTGAAAATCTGACAAGAGCACAAATGGCGAAAATTCTTGTTGAGGGTTTTAACCTTGAGGAAAAAAGTGAAACATCGTTTGCTGATATGGAAGAGGAACACTGGGAATATAAGTACGTATGCGCAATTGAGGACTATATGCCGGTTAAATGGCCTGATTTTACGGGCAGGGAATATGTCACACGTGAGGAATTTGCTGCTACACTTGTGCGTGCATCGGGCCTTAATAATGCAAACATAAGAAACAGCAGAATAATTGATAAGAATTTTACTGATGCAAAGGAAGTGCATGAAAAATACAAAACATTGCTTTCGATTGCGGTTGAGCGTGCGTATATAAAGGGCGATGGTGAAGCAATACGCCCGAAAGACCTTCTTACACGTGCTGAGGTTTGCACCATGATGCAGAGAATACTTGAAGATAAGGATAATCTGACATGGGAGGATTTAGGTGTAAAAAAATCGTACACACCGCTTATCGGTGAAGCGCAAATAAGCGCAGAAACTGCACAGGCATGGGCGAAAGCGCAGAATGCAGAGGACCGCTTTATAGATGCGGCACCGATATACTGGAAATATGGCGAAATAACCGGCTTAAGACCTGAGATACTGTATGTGCAGGCGGCTAAGGAAACAGGATACGGTCGTTATGGCGGTGCAGTGAAGCCTGAAATGAACAACTGGGCAGGAATTAAAATCAAAAATCCGATAGGTGACAGAACGGAAGACCATGAAACCTTTGCTACGCCTGATGACGGAGTAAGAGCACATTTCAATCACATGGGTGCGTATGTTGGCTTAAAGCCTATAGGCGAAGCGCATGACAGATATTATGTTGTAACCTCGATTTCGTGGGCAGGCAGTGTTAAAAACCTTGAGGGACTCGGTGGAAGATGGTGTCCCGACCTTTACTACGGTTACAGTATTCTTCACGATTTACTTAAACCCTTGATGAACTACGGAGAATGATAAATGGTATTATTAAACGGCAGTAATATAAAAAAGATGTTTCTTGACGAAACTCTTTTTGAAAATGTATCCTTTAATGTGGACAGTGCAGATAAAATCGGATTTGTCGGAGTAAACGGTGCGGGGAAATCGACACTTTTTCGCATAATAACCGATGAAATGGATTATGATGAAGGCGAGATTTTTAAAAATAAATTCACTAAAATAGGCTATCTTGACCAGCATGCGTGCAGTGACAGCACAAACACCATTATGCAGGAAATGCTCGGCGTTTTTGAGGAAGTGACGGATATTGAACGGCGTCTTGAGGACATCAGACTTGAGATTGATTCAAATCCTGAAAATACCGCAAGACTTGTAGATATACAAAATCAGCTTCAGGAACGTTTTTCGGAGCTTGACGGCTTCTATTACAAGCGGAAAATAAAAAGCACCTTAGAGGGGCTTGGATTTTCAGAAGAGGAATTTTCGCAGAAGGTGTCTGAATTATCGGGTGGACAAAAAACACGTGTAGCACTTGCAAAAATTCTTCTTTCTGATGCAAATTTGCTTTTGCTTGACGAGCCAACAAACCATCTTGATATTGAATCGGTGGAATGGCTTGAATGCTTTTTGCAAGGCTGTAAATGTGCATTTATTGTAATTTCCCATGACAGGTATTTTCTTGACCGTGTCACCAATAAAACCTTTTGCATGGAAAACGGTAAGCTCAAAAGCTATAGCGGAAATTACAGTGAGTTTGTAAAACAGCATGAAATAGATAAAAAAACACAACAGAGAAATTACGACAACACCATGAAAGAGATTGAACGCCTTGAAGGTGTTGTTGAACAACAACGCAGATGGAACAGAGAAAAGAACATTAAAACTGCGGAAAGTAAAATGAAGGTTATCGAAAAGCTTGAAAGCACTCTGATAAAGCCTGATGAGAAGCTTGATGAAATGGCTTTTTCGTTCCGTGCATGTGCAGGCGGAGGTCAGGAGGTTGTTGTCGGCGAGGGGATAGGAATGTCCTTTGACGGAAAACGTATTTTTTCGGGTGCGGATTTGTTTGTTAAAAAAGGCGAGAAGGTATTTCTGATAGGCCCTAACGGATGCGGAAAAACCACGCTTTTGAAAATTCTGCTCGGAAAGTATACGCAAACAGAGGGGACATATAAAATCGGCGCAAATATTCATATAGGATATTACGACCAGATACAGGAAAGTCTTAGTATGGACAAAACCGTAATTGACGAGCTGTGGGACGAATATCCGACACTTACGCAGACTGAGATACGGAATGCTTTGGCGGTGTTTCTGTTCAGAGGTGAGGATGTATTTAAGGAAATACGTATGCTTTCGGGCGGCGAACGTGCGAGGGTTGAGCTTGTGAAGCTTATGCTCAAAAGCGTTAATCTGCTTATAATGGACGAGCCTACAAACCACCTTGATATTGAATCGAGAGAAGCGCTGGAAAAGTCGCTTGACGGATATGACGGTACTATGATTATGGTATCGCATGACCGTTATTTTATAAACAAGCTTGCCGACAGAATCCTTTATCTTAATCAGGACGGAATAGTAAGCTTTACAGGAAACTATGACGAATATCTTGATAAGAAGAAAATACAGCAGACGGAAACTATACAAAAAGCACCCGAAAAAGGTCTTGACTATAAAGAACAAAAACGTCTTGAGGCTCAGAAAAGAAAGGTTATAAATGATTTTAGAAAAACGGAAGAAAAAATCTCGGAGCTTGAAGAAAAAATCGAAAATATAAATGTACAGTTATCTGACCCTGCGGTTGCGACCGATTTTGTGAAAGCGGCAGAGCTGTCGGAGGAAGCGGATAAATTCAATACGGAGCTTGAGGCTGCGTTTGCGGTATGGGAAGAGCTTCAGGGAATAATTGAGGAGAACGGATACGAAATATGAGAGCAGTAGTACAGAGAGTGAAAAATGCATCTGTCAGAATTGACGGTGAAATATGCGGACAGATTAATCAGGGACTGTTGGTTTTTCTGGGAGTAAGTAAAGAGGATACGGAAACGGACATAACATATATTTCAGATAAAATCACAGGTTTGAGAATATTTGAAGACGAAAATGAAAAAATGAATAACAGTATAATGGATATTAACGGTGAAATACTTGTAATATCACAATTTACTCTTTACGGCGACTGCAGAAAGGGAAGACGTCCGTCATTTGATGGTGCAATGCGTCCGCCCGAAGCGGAGGAAATGTATGAGAAATTCGTTGAATATATCAAAAAATCGGGACTAAAAACCGAGACGGGAAGATTTGGCGCAGATATGAAGGTTGAACTTTTAAACGACGGTCCCGTAACGATAATTCTCGACAGCAGTAAAATTTTATGATAAATTTTCAGAAAATTCACAAAAAATTTAAAAAAATTATAACATATTTGAAATAAACTTCTTGAAATTTGAAAAAAAGTGTTGTATAATGATTATATATAATGTTATTGTTCGGTTATAATTGGAGGAGAAGAGAATGATAAGCAAAGCCTTTCAGACTATGGTGACACAGATGAGTGAGGTCTTCCCGAAGAAGTTCGGAATTACCGACTCACACGGACTTGTACTTGCAAGCAATGGTGCAGAACCGTCATCGGATATCGTTGAAGATTTAATCTATACTGCAACAAACAGTGAAAAAACGCTGTTCAAGAACGGATATACCGTAAAGGCTATGTCAAACAAGCCATACTCGGAATATGTTGTGTATGTTGAAGGAACAGATGAACTTGCAAAATATTGCTGTAATGCTGTTACTGTTGCGGCAAATAATATCCGTCATTATTATGATGAAAAATATGATAAGACAAACTTCATGCAGAATATTATATTTGATAATCTGCTGTCATTTGACCTTCATCAGAAGGCTCGTGAGCTGCATATTGATATTGATGCACCGAGAGCTGTATTCTATATAAAGGTTCAGGAAAGCGGAGAATCAAGTATTTACGAAGTTATCAGAAATATGTTCCCTGATAAGGAAAAGGATTTTGTTATTAACATAGACAGCGGAAACATTGTTCTTATCAAGGAAATGAAGGAAGTTGTTTCTTCGGAAGAACTTGAAACAATTGCACAGTCAATTCTTGATACCGTTAATTCGGAAACAATGCTTACAGTGCTTATAGGTTTGAGTTCAGTTGCGACCAATATTGATGAACTCAATAATTCATACAAGGAAGCTCAGACTGCACTTGAGGTAGGTAAAGTATTTGATGAAGAAAAGTATATCTTAAATTACGATAATCTCGGAATAGGCAGACTTATATATCAGCTTCCGATAAAGCTGTGTGAGCTGTTCCTGCAGGAGGTATTCAAAAAAGGAGATATTACATCTCTTGATGACGAAACTATACTTACAATTAATAAATTCTTCGGAAATGACCTTAATGTAAGTGAAACCTCCAGACAACTGTTTGTACACAGAAATACTCTTGTATACAGACTCGAAAAAATTTACAAGCTTACAGGTCTTGATTTGAGAAAATTCGATCAGGCTATCGTATTTAAGGTTGCGATGATGGTGCACAAGTACCTTGCATCAAATCCCACAAAAATATGAGTAACAAGGGGAGGCACTTGAGCCTCCCGTTTTTGTATAATATAAATTGATTGGAGCTGAAATAATGGACGAGGAAATTCAGATTCAGGAAGAAGAAAATCAAAAAAGAGAAGAAAAAAAGAACCGTAAAAAGAACAGAAGAAATATAATTACTGCAGTTGTTGTCAGTGCAGTGGTAAGCTCATACCTTACCAATATAGTCAGAGACAATATATATATTCCCACGACTTCAAGAGTGTCGGATTTCACAAACAAAATGCAGCATATAGATAATGTAATCGAAAAGCATTATCTGTATGATGTTGATGCAAATGCAATGAAAGAAAATGCAGTTGCAGCGTATGTTGAAGGTCTTGATGAACCGTATACTCATTATTACAGTGCCGAGGAATTTGAGTCGTATATGACGGGACTTCAGGAAAGCTATGTCGGTATAGGCGTTGTAATTTACAAAAATGATAATAATGAAATAGAGGTTCTTTCGCCGTTTGAGGATTCACCTGCGCACAAAGCGGGTATTTTACCGGGTGACATTATAAAAACAATTGACAGTACTGCCTATAGCGGTGATGATATGAATGATGCGGTAAATTATATAAAAGGCGGTCCGGCAGGTACTTCTGTGACGCTTGGCATTGTGCGTGACGGAGGCGAGGCTTTTGATGTGACCATTGAAAGAAGCGATGTTTCTGCGGATTCCGTAAAGACAGAAATGCTTAAAGACAATGTGGGATATGTAAGAATTACTGCGTTTAATACTGCAGACGAGAGTGGCAAACAGGATACTTATACCGAATTCCGTGAAAAGGTAAATCAATTACTTAACGACGGCATGAAGGGGATGGTAATAGATTTAAGAGATAACCCGGGCGGTGCGCTTGATATAGTATGTAATATATGCGATATGCTTGTTGGTGAAGGCTTGATAACCTATATGGAATACAAGAGCGGAAAGCGTGAGGAGTTTAAGTCTGATGCTAATGAGCTTAATGTTCCGATTTCAATTATTATAAACGAAAACAGTGCAAGTGCTTCGGAGGTTCTTACAGGTTGCTTAAAGGACTATGGTAAAGCAGTAGTTGTCGGTAAAAAGAGCTACGGCAAAGGTATTGTGCAGACAGTCTATCCGTTTTTTGACGGTTCAGGTATGACACTTACTGTTGCAAAATATTTTTCACCGAAGGGCACATGTATACAGGGTACGGGAATTGAACCTGATATTGAGGTTGAAGTTTCGGAAAAATATAAGAATATGTATGCATCGTCCATTCCGAAAGAAGACGATTCACAGCTTATAAAAGCAGTAGAAGCAGTAAAAGAAAAAATGGCAGAATAAAAATATAAGCGTTGTCTATGTATAAATCATGGACAACGCTTGTTTTATTCCTTGAAAAGAATGATGTTGGTTTTTTCTTATTCTTCTGTGTTGTTGGTTTCGCTCAATTCTAAATAATCATCTTCAAGCTCCTGCTGTAGCTTTTTCAAGATTTCGATTATTTCTGTAATTGCATTGAATGCCTTGAAATAGAGCTTTTTGTACTTTGCCATTTTCATTCCTCCCGTCATTTGTATTTCTTGGCACAAAAAATGCGCCGGACATGGCCGACGCACTGCAAAACGTAGCTATGACTTATATTGCAGTACAAATCATTAATTAACACATAATAGTATATGAAAATAAGCTAACGTTTTTGCCTGACGTTAACTATTATGTGTTAAAATAAAAAATATAACAAAGTTATTAAATTTGTACTGCATTTAAAGTATATCACAATTATCAGCTGTTGTAAACAAGGGATAAAATATTGTATTAAAATTGTAATTTTTGATTAAATCTTTTGCGTAAGTAATTGAAATTTTGTGTTTTTAATGATATAATATATAAAACTTATTTGATAGTGTAAATTAAGCTATGAAAACCGTCACCCTTGACAGCTTAGGAAAAACAATGCAAAAAGAAAGTGCCGACGGTGAGAAACTCAAGAAC
>JAXJRQ010000070.1:0-12749 GCA_036310525.1 Clostridia bacterium | reverse complement strand
TGTTTTTGCATTGTTCTTAGCCATTATTTTATCCCCCTGTTATATTGAATGAAGATTTGATACTTCACCGAGAATGGGTAGGTTATATTTATTCTTCAATTCCTCTGAACTCTTTACACGAGTATCAAACAGGTTGATAAGGAATATAATAAGCATAGCTACGACAGCACCAATAACTGCACCGATAAGACCCTTCTGATATGAATTTGTCGGTAACGCACTCAAAGACTCTTCCGGGCTGTTAATAAGCTTTACACTTCCGCCTTCAAATACACGGATGATTTCATCAAATGCATTGTTTACAATGCTTGTACATATAAGGTAGGAATCGTGCGCATCGGTAGTATCAACGCTGATATTGATAAGGTTGGTATCCTCAACCGCCTCAATTTCAATAAACTCTTCCATTTCCTTAAATGTATATTTGTCATCAAGATCCTCACACACAAGCTCTAAAAACGGCTTCGACTTAAGGATTTCAATATATGTCGGCATAAGCACCTTTGCGTTGTTAAGCGCCGATGCGTTAACGTCCTCACTTTTTTGTTCTGTCTGAGTATTTATATACAGCGTACCCACTGAATTATATTCGGGTACTGCAGTTATTTTTGAATAAGCATATGTACTTCCGCCTACAAGAACAGCCAATATGACAATCAGCCACCAGAATGTAAGCATCATATTGATTATATCAACTACCGATAATTGTGTTTCTATTACGGAAGACGCATTTTCACGGTTTTCCATTTCCAACGTCTTTTTCTCCATTGTATTTCCTCCTATATAAACATTAATACATACAAATTCATTATAACATACTTATTTCTCAATGTCAATCAGTAGAATTAAGATAAATTTTGTAAGTTTATCATTGAAAAACGGAGCTATATCCAAATAGCTCCGTATAAATCATCTTTTTTCAGCTTTCAAAATGAAATTAACATTCTTCACTTCAATTTCATTCAGATTGCTGTTGTCATCACTGTAATTGTAGTTCGGATTTACCGAATACCAACCGCAGCTTGAGAAATAATTGTTATACACTGCCGTTTTAAATTTACGTCCGTGTCTTGCATATATCTCATTTCTCGCAAGAGCAAGCTGTTCTTTCGACAAACCTGCAATATCCTTGTCAGTAAGAAGTCTTGTATCGGAATCACTTATTATATAGCTCTTTCCCGCATAATCCTTCATTGCCGAAATTTCATATATTGTGTTTCCGTCATAAAGCTCAGCAGTAGGTGCCGCTGTTATTTCAAGCAGTCTTCCGTTAATCTGTTCTGTTGTGCTTCCGGCTGAAACATTGGCATAATATCTTGTATTATTGCTTACAAAGGTCATAAGATATTTGCCCGTTGCGTCATTATAAAGCACCTTGCCGCCCTTTACAACATCACCGCCAAAGGCTTTTGATGTTACGCCGGTATTTGCAAGTGTAACTGTCGGCTTTGGCGTAGGTTTTGCTGTTGGTTTTGCAGTAGCTTTTACTGCCGGCTTTTTAGTTGCTTTGGGTTTAGCCGTTACGATAGGTGCAGGCGCATCCTCAGTAACTGTTGCTACTCCTGTACCGCTATTACCCGTTGATTCCCATGTCTGATTTGCTGCTGCAGCATTCATTTCGGGAGCTATAGTTGAACCCGGTTCGGGGGTTGCCACTTCAATTGTCGGTGTCGGTTCAGGCGTAGGTGCCGGTGAAACCGCTATAGTCGGCGAAGGCATCGGTGTTGACACTGTTTCTACCTTCTGGGCATCTATCATGTCTTTGATATAATATGCAGCAATTCCTGCACCTGCCGCAAGCAGGGCAATTATTACGCATGCTATCAGTATTTTATTTCTTTTCTTCTTTTGTTTTTTTGAATTTCTGCGTTCAGCAATTTCAGAAAGCTGACTTTTCTTTTCCTCAATCATTCTGTCTATCTGCTCTCTGCGCTTACGCTCATTTTCATCATATACTGTGTCTTGTGACGGAGTTGGTGTTACTTCCGCTTCAGCAAGATCAGCACCGCAGAATATACAGTTTTCTGTTCCTTCAGGAAGCTCGGCTCCGCATTTTTTACATAGCATATTTTTTCCTCCACTCTTTGTATGTCCAAGAAATTTCACTATTTACCTTAGTCTATACTCTATTATATAATTATAAATATTTCATTTCAACATCTGTAGTATTATGTATATATTACATTAACAATACAGTATTTGCGACAAAAAATTGTTTATATGTATATTATTTCTTATCCTTCTTAACATATACAAAACCGGCAAATTTATCTGTAAAATAGAAATCCTTACATGTTGCAATGTAACCAAACCCCGTAGCAAGTACCGGAAGAACTGCCATAATTACAGCCGAATAAACAGTAATTGTGCCGGTGGTTGCATTCATAAATCCGAAATACGGAAGAGTCCACAGCATAAATACCACATTACAGCCTATTGCCCAACCGCTGGTAAGAACATTACCGTCGCCAAAAATCTTCCATATCAGTGCATACATCACAATAAAGAGAACATTCAAAACCGAAATCATCAGTCCAAACATAAATCCCTTTACCTTGTTTACCTCAAGTGAAGTATATGGCTTTTTGTCATGCTTTGCAAAACCGCCTGCCGATGAATAAATCATCGAAAAATACAATAAAGTGAACAATGCACTTGCAACCTCTTTCCAGATTGGTTTATCAAGAGTCCAGCTGAATGCAATCAGCCACAAAGCGTCAACCAGGAACAATCCTGACAAATGTCCTAAAAACATATGTCTGAACTGATACCCCACCGTTAATTTTGTCATGTCTTTTTGTTTCATAATAAATTTACACTGCCTTTCGTATATTACACACTTGCGCTTATACCCGCAATATATCCCGAAGACCACGCCCACTGCAGATTATATCCGCCGCAATCGCCGTCAATATCCAAAATTTCACCGCAGGCATACAGCCCATGTGTTTTTAATGATTCCATTGTTTTGGGATTAAATTCCCGTGTATCCGCACCGCCTTTTGTGACCTGTGCGTTATTCCATGCCATTGTGCCGACTATGTTAAAGCAACGGCATTTAAGCATTTTAACCGTTTTTTCAATTTCCTTTTCTGTAAGTGTCACCGCATAGCGTGACAAAGGCTCTATCCCAAGCTCCTTGAAAATTGACTGTCCGACACGTTTGTTTATCATACCGGTAAAAAATTCTTCTATTCTGCGTTTCGGGTTCATAGCAATACGTGAATACATTATCCCCAAAAGCTCTTCCTCGCTCATATGCGGAAACATGTCAATAAATGCTTTCTTATGATTACACAGCTTTGCTGAAAGAGAAAACACAGGAGGTCCTGACAAACCGTATTCAGTGAACAAAATTTCCCCGTCCATGGAATTATCGCCTATTGTCAGTCTCGCATTAACCTTTATTCCCTTTAATTTTTTCACAATTTCCGTATCAGTTTTAATCTGAACAAGTGACGGCTTCAAACATGTTATTCTGTGCCCAAAGCTTTTCAAAAGCTCATATCCGCTTCCGTTTGAACCAAGATTTGGCGAGGCCTTACCTCCGCATGCAACAATAACTCTATCGGCAAACTCCGTTTCACCGTTATAGGACGTGATAAAAAATCCGTCTTCCTCATGCTTTATATCCGAGACCTCAAAGCCCGTTTTTACACTGACGCCTTCATCATCAAGGCACATCCTCAGAACATCAAGTACAGAAGATGCACGGTCGCTGTAGGGATAAATCTTGCCTTCCTCTTCTTCCTTATAAAGGATACCCAACTCTGAAAAGAATGCAAGAGTTTCAAAAACCCAGTAGCGTTCTATGGTAGCTTTCATAAAATCGGTATTTTCGCCGTAATAATTGTCAATGCAGGCATTGACGTTTGTCATATTACATCTGCCATTCCCCGTAGCAAGTATTTTTCTGCCTATACGTTCGCCACTCTCAAGTATCGTAACAGAAGCACCGTTTCTTCTCGCAGCAATTGCCGCCGCTATTCCCGACGCGCCGCCGCCGATTACCGCAATCTTCATGTTTCATCAACCTTCTTATCTCTGATACGGTTTGCTTTTTTTAGCTTGTATTCTTCAAAATACTCAAGCACTATAGCACGCACCGTCGCAAAAACGGGAACCGATAAAAGCATTCCGAGAAAACCGAAAAAGCTACCGCCAACCGTTACAACAATAACAATCCACAACGGACGTATATCAAGCGACATACCCATAATCTTAGGTGCAAGCAGATTACCGTCAAACTGTTGCATGATAAGCAATATAATTGATGTCCATAGCATCTGCCACGGTCCGCCCGTAATAAGAATTACAATCTCGGCGATAACTACGGAAATAATTGAACCAAAATACGGAATCATATCCATTGAACCAATGAATATGCCAAGTATAACGGCATATTTTACATCCATAAGCGACAATACGATAGTACATGCAAACGCCATGATTATACTGCACACCATTCTGCAGTAAATATAGCTTGTAAATATGGAATTGATTCTTCGTGCATGACGGCATATTGAATCCGCCTTTTCTTTAGTAAAGATAACATTTACAAAGCGTACCATTGATTCTATGATGTTTTCTTTGTCAAGCAGCATGTACACCGATGATATAACTGCAAGAAACACCGAAACAACACCAGATGTAACACTGAATACACCCTTTGCATACTTTTCAAGCGCTTTGGGGTCAACAAGATTTAAAAGTGAATTAATAGTACCCGATATATCAAAGCTTTCAAGCTCAAGCAAATCAAATCTCTTTACAATATCAAGATTTCTGAGCCAGTCTATCACACTGTTAGCATAACCCGGTAAGTTCAGTGACAAATCAATGAAGTTGCGGTATAAAGCCGGAAGCAGCGTACCGAGAGCCACACCAATCAAAACAAATGTAATCAGATAAATAACCAGTATACTTATCCCATATGCATGCTTTTTAACAAAATTCACTTTTATTTTAGATAAAAGTCCTGTCAGCTTCTTTGACGGGAGATTAAGAAGATACGCAATCACAAAACCGCCGAAAAACGGTGCGAATGCACTTAAAATATCCTTAATCGCCTGACCGATACTCACAATATTATCAAATGTTTTGTAAACTGCTATTACCGCGACCGAAAATACAAATGCAACAATCCATTTGTAATAGTTGCTTGTTTTTTTCACGTTTATTCCTCCGAAATGAATTATTTTTTATCTGTGAAGATACAGCAAATGGGCGGAAATATCTTTCCGCCCACCGTATAAGCCGATTAATTAGCTGATGGAGTTACTATTACAAGCGTTGCCACAAATGCACCGTTTGATACAGTACCTCTTGCGTCAACAACGTCACCCTCTTTAATTGCGCTCATCTTTGTGTCCTTACCTGCGCTGGTGATAAATGTTGTTTTTAAGTCCTTGCAGAATACAGTCTGGCTTGTACCATCGTCAGCCTGAACTGTGATAAATCCATATGATGCATTGATTGCAGTTACAACACCTACGATTTCACCCGATGTTATCTGTGTTGAAGTTGCTGTAATCGCTGTGATGGCATCACTTTCAATTGTAAGAGTTACAGAATCGCCAACTCTGAAATCATAAAGTGTACCTTCGCTTCCGTTGATTTTAATTGCAATATCGTTCGGAATCATGAACTCTCTGTCCTGACCGCCTACATTAACAATCATCGTAGGAGTGCTTGAAATCGTAATTGACTTGATTGTTCCTGTTGTTTTGGTTGATTTTGATGTTGCAACAACCTTAACAACCTGACCGTATTCAAGTGTAAGAGCAACTGTATCGCCCGTATATATTGATGAAAAATCAGATGTTGCACCGTTTTTCTTAACTGTTACAGAATTATTTACCGAATAAACCATTCCGTCATATGCATCATCAGCGTGGCTGATTGTGATTTCAAGTGACGGGTCTATTGATATATCCTCAACGATTGCACCCTGAATTGTGTATGATTTTTCGTTACCGATTACAGTCGTAACCACACCGTCAACAATTTCAAGCTCAACAGAGTCATCCTTTGAGAAGCTTCTCATGGTTGCGGGTGAGCCTGCGAACAATATCGAAACATCTGCAGCACATGTATATGACTTCTGCTTTGTTTCACCTGTCGGGATAACATTTACATAAATCTTGTTATTTGATGTGCCTGAGCTCATAAATCTTCCCACTACTGTTTCGTCGGGAGTTTCTGATAAGGCGTCAATATAAACTATTTCATCACCTGAATATGTGAATATTGCAGCAACGCCTACAACCATGTTCGCAGGTATTGTCTGAATACCCATTGAATTCATAATTGTATTTTCATTATAGAATTCAGTTTCCATTGTTCCGTCACTATGCTTAACAACATATGTTCTTGCATTTGTGTCTATAGAATTAAGCTTGGCACTTACAAATGAATAGTCAGTAGCCTCAACAGTTCTTGAAAGCATAACCGCAATCTGACTTCTTGAAACAGATGTAAGCGGTGAGAATCTGTTACCGTCCATACCGGTCATAATTCCCTCTTCCATTGCGTACTGAACATAGCCTTTAGCATTTGCCGGAATTGTATCAGCATCAGCGTAATCAAGATTTGAAGTATCAGCTGTTGCAGCCACATCTTCGCCGCCCATTGCCTTTGTTATAATAATAGAAGCTTCATAACGCTTCATGGGTTTGCCCTTTTCATCATCCTTCAGATATGTATCAAGGTCTGCCTTTTTAAGTGTGCCTCTGTACATAAGGTAAGCAATTTCGTCAGTTCCCCATGACAAACCGTATGTTGTTATAGTTTCATCATAAAGGTCATGAGCGATTTCGAGAATCTTTTTATTTTCTTCCTCTCTCGAACCCATAGCTCTTGCAAACAAAGCAAGACATTCCTGACGGGTTACCTCGTTATCGGGACGGTATGTATTATCTTCATAACCTGTAACAAGTCCCTTATCATACATTGACTGAATCTGCGGAGCACACCAGTCATATTTTGTATCTGAAATATCATTGAAGCTGTACTTTGCAGCTGAAGCGCTTACACATAAAGAAGCTGCCACTGAAGCACATGTCAGAACAGACATAGCTGTTTTTACTAATTTGTTCATAGTCATTTCTCCTTTTCTTTTTATCGGTTCTTCCACCGTACTATTTCCGATAAAACGCATATAACAGTAAACTGCACAAATACAGCTACAGTTATGACTTTTTACTATACTAATTATAGCATAACGATAAAATATGCGCAATATATTTTGTGTTTTTACCATAATTTTTAACAAAAAATACACAAAGGTCATATTTTTGAAATGTTTTTGAAATTTCCATAACTTACAGCTTGATTTTATACAAAAGTGCGTGTAATATATAAAGCGTGGTCGGTGGTTAACATAATACAGTTGACATAATTCTTTTTACCTTTCCTTTTTAAGAACTTCAACTTTACCGTTAAGTATCGGCACGTGAGACTATATACAATGGACAGAGGGTTACCCCCAAGGAGGATTTATGAACACAAAAATCAAAAAAATTCTATGTTCTGCAATCGCAGCATCAACACTTCTTCCTTCATTACCGGCTTTGGCTGCAATTCCTGCCGATGTAGTCGGAACAAGATATGAAGAACCCGTACAGGTGCTTTCAGCACTCGGAATAATGAACGGTGACGAGAACGGTAAATTCAGACTTGATGATACAATTATCCGTTCAGAGGTTGCTAAAATGGCAGTTCATGCTATGGGACTTGAATCAGCGGCAGAGTCTGCAAAGGGTCAGTCACAGTTTTCGGACGTAGCGACAGACCACTGGGCAAGCGGATATATCAATATTGCAACTTCGCTTGACCTGATTGAAGGTGACGGCGACGGCAAATTCAGACCTAACGACTTCATCACCTACGCAGAAGCAATGGCAATAATGGTTCGTGCAACCGGTTATGAAATTTCAGCTGAGTCAAAGGGCGGCTATCCTTCGGGATATATGTCAGTCGGCACTTCAAACGGCTTATCAAAGAATGTTACAGGTGCTCATTCAGACCAGATTTCAAGAGGTAATGTTGCATTTTTGACAAACAACGCTCTTGAAGTAAATCTGATGGAACAAACAGGATTTGGTTCATCAGCATCACACGAAGTTACAGACAAAACACTTCTTAAGGACAAGCTTAAGGTGACAAAAGACGAAGGACAAATCACAGCAGTTGACAAAGCCTCAATTAAAGGCTCATCTTCCCTTGCAAAGGGTCAGGTAGCAATAGGCGAAAAAATATATGAAACAAAGCTTAACCTTAATAATCTTTTAGGCTACAATGTAACCTATTATCTTAAAGACGCAAAAGCAGGCAGCGACGAAATAATTCTTGCACTTCCGCTTTCAGGCAAGAATAATGTCGTTAAGGTGGATTCAGAGGCGTTTTCAAAGATTACCGAAAAGAACGGTAATATCGCACTTGAATATTTCAAGAACACCAACGGCACAAAAACAGAAACAGTTGAGCTTGACAAAGAGCCTATATTGATTTACAACGGTAAATACGAAGCGTTTGACAAGGCACACCTTGACATTGAAGACAAATGCGGTAATATAACAGTTCTTGACGCTGACAGAAACGGTAAATATGAGCTTGTATTTGTAACACTTTACGAAAACATTGTCGTTGAAGAAATTACAGCATCAAACAAAATCGTTGACAAATACGGCAACGGCTCAATCAAGCTTGATGACACCGTTGACTACACCATGACAATGGGTTACGATGAAATTAAGGTTGAGGAATTAAAGGAATACGATGTCCTCTCAGTAGCAAAGAGCCTTGACAGCGAGCTTTATAACATCACAGTAACAAGAAACCCTGTTGAAGGTAAAATATCAGCTCAGGACGACATGGGCGTGTATATTGGTGACAAACACTACAAGGTTGCTAACAACTACACCGAATCATTAAAAATCGGCTTAGAAGGCATTTTCCACCTTGACGTTGAAGGCAAAATCGCTGCAGTAGACACATCTTCAAGGCTTAGCTCAGACTACGCATACCTTGTAAGAGTGTATACAAACACAAATACAGACGAAAAAACAATATTCAGACTATTCACAAAAGAAGGCAAAAACGTAACACTTGAAGCAAACGAAAAAATCAAATTCAATAACACAAGCGGTATGAAAGCCGAAGATGTTGCAAAAGCACTCACAAACGATAAATCAGAAACAACAAGACAGCTTGTAACCTACAGCGTAAATTCAGAAGGTAAACTTACAGGCATCAAGACAGCAAACGACAAAACAGCAAACGGCGCAATAGACATCGAAAACTTCACAAAGAACTATGACCTTAAGAACGCTGAATATTCGGAAGCAACCTCAAAGCTTGGCAATGTAAGAATTACAGACAGCACAGTTATCTTCGATATAACAGACGATGAAAACGACTACTCAATACAAAAGAAGGATATTTTCGAGGATAAGCAGACCTATGATGCAATCGTCTACGACATGGGCGAAGACTACAGCGCAAAAGCACTTGTTCTCACAAACTCATCAGTTAAAGCAAATGCCGACTCTGCACTTGCAGTAGTAAGCAAGGTTGTAACTGCAACAAACTCACACGATGAAACAACAGACCTTCTCGTAGCATTCGCTGACGGTAAGGAAGTATCTGTGTATGCCGAATCAGAAGGCGTGCTTGTAAAGGGCGAAAGCAAGAAGCTTGAAACAGGTGACCTTATTCAGTACAAGACAAATTCCGATGGTGAAATCACAAGCATAAGAGTATTGTTCGATATATCAGCCAAGGAAACAGAAGCAACTAACACTCCCGTTGAAAACCTCCAGACAGTATACGGTAAGGTTACAAAGAAATTCACAAATGCAATAAACGTAACAGTAAACGGCGGAAATGTTGTAAACTACACTCTCGGCGAGAATGTAAAGGTTTACGAAGTTGACACTACACTTCCCAAGAACAAAGTAAGAGTTGCCGAAATCAAAGACATCCAGAGCTTTGACGACGAAGAAAACAACAGAGTATTCCTCAAGCTCTACAAGGATGTTGTCGAAGAAGTTGTTATCGTAAAATAAATCCCGTTTAATCTTCTCCCCTTTCACAATCCTGATTTAATTTAAAAGTGCAGCTTCATATGAAGCTGCACTTTTATATCATTTCTCCTTTGACTGTTTTGCCATTTCAAGCTTCGTCTGACGCCTCATCTTAACCTCATCAGACATAGGCTTGATGTCGCCCGCAGCCATAAGTGCCTGTCTTGTGAAAAGCGGGCCGAATAATTCGTAAATCAATACTGCAAAAAGAGTAATATTTCTTATCAGATTACCCTCTGCTCCGAGCTGCATTGCAGTTGTACACATACCAAGAGCAACGCCTGCCTGAGGAAGCAGTGTAATACCAAGATATTTGCAAATCGAAGGCTCGCACTTTGTTGCCTTTGCACTGACATATGAGCCTGTATATTTACCCAGTGAACGGAATACGATATAAACAATACCGATTACAACTACCGCCCAGTCAGTAAACACACCAAGCTCAAGCTCTGCACCGCTTATTACGAAAAATAGTGCAAACAGCGGTGATGTCCATCTGTCTGCCTTTTCCATCAAGTCGTGAGACAACGGACATATATTACAGAAAATCGTACCGAGCATCATACATACAAGAAGCGACGAAAAGCTGATATGAACCGCCCCTATATGGAAATCCATCATTGAAAGAGCCACCGTCAAAAATACAAAAGTAATCGTCATATTCAAACGGTTAGTATTTGAATTGAACAGCTTTTCAAGTTGGGTAAGAATCCAACCCATAATTGCACCAAGACCAAGAGAACATACTATCTCCACAAGAGGATTGACAATAACAGAAACTAAGTCCATTTCACCAACCACAAGTGTCTTTGCAATACCAAACGAAACAGCAAAAACAATAAGTCCCACAGCGTCATCAAGCGCAACAATCGGTAAAAGCAAATCAGTAAGAGGTCCTTTTGCCTTGTACTGACGTACTACCATCAAAGTTGCGGCAGGTGCTGTAGCTGTAGCGATTGCTCCCAATGTGATAAGCTGCGAAACACTGAGCTTATCAGGCATTAACAAATGTACTGCAAGCAATGCCGCATCCACAAGAATTGTCGCCGCAAGTGCCTGAAAAACACCAATAATAACAGTTTGCTTTCCTGTTTTTTTCAAATCGTCAAGACCAAACTCACTGCCTATTGAAAACGCAATAAAACCTAATGCCACTTCTGAAATAAGCGATAATTTGCTCACTGCATCATGCGTATTAAAGCCAAGTCCGTCAATTCCGAGTCTGCCCATAACATACGGACCTATAAGAACTCCCGCAACAAGATACGCAGTAACTGACGGAAGCTTTAGTGGTTTGAACGCTCTCGTCATTAACAGACCGCCAAGTAATGCAATTGAAACAGATAATAATGTACTCATAATTCTACCTCTTTTAATAATATTTTCCACTTCGCACATAATCAAGGGATGTTGCTTTCACAACACCCCCTGCCTATTATAATCAATACGAATTTTTCTTAACAAAATCCACAAGATCATCCACAGTAGTATACGCAAGACCGATTACAGTATCAGCAGCGCCGTAGTAGATTGCAATTCTGCCGGTTTCAGCATCGCAAAGATTTGTACACGGGAACACAACATTCTGAACGTCACCCACAAGCTCATAAAGCTCACGTGGTGCAATTATATACGGCTTTGTACGATACTTAACCTTCCAGGGTTCATCCTTATCAAGAATTGCTACACCTGCACTGTATGTAAAACCGTTACAGCTGTTAAGTACACCATGATAAATAATCAGCCAGCCTTCTTCTATTTCTATAGGAATCGGGCCACCACCGATTTTTGTTCCCTGCCAGCCTGAAGTCGGGCTCATAACATGACGGTGCTTGCCCCAATATGTCATATCAGGACTTTCGCTGTAGAATATATCACCGAAAGGTGTGTGACCGTTATCACTTGGACGGCTCAGCATTGCATAGTTACCGTTAATTTTTCTCGGGAACATTACACCGTTTCTGTTAAACGGCAAAAACGCATTTTCAAGCTGATAAAATTTAACAAAATCAGTTGTATATGCAATACCGATTGTCGGAAAACCTTTGTATCCGTTACACCATGTAACATAATACTTATCCTCTATTTTGCATACTCTTGGGTCATAACCGTACTCAAATTCTTTCACTTTACCGTCTTCACCGATAAATTCAATAATTTCGTCATTAATGTCCCAGTTGATACCATCCTTACTGAAACCTGCATGAAGAGTCTGACGGCGTGTTGTGTCATCACTTCTGAACACACCTGCAAAAGCACCATTAAAGGGCACAACAGCACTGTTAAATAAGCTGTTTGAGTCCTTTATTGCGTCACGTGTAAGAATTGGATTCTTTGCACTTCTCCACACTACATCTTTGCAGCCTTCGGGCTTGTCCTCCCATGGCAGATTTTTGATTACTTCTCCGTTAATTACTTTCATTTTGAGAATTCCTTTCTGTAATGTTTTATTATTAATTCCCTTTTTCGGGGTATGTAATTTGCGGCTTTATAACATTATACAACATATCTTGGAATTAATCAACCGTCATTTTCAAAGTTTTGTGTTTCATTTGTCCACTTTTCACGCATTAATTGTAATTTATAGGGATAATGAATATTATGATGTTGTAGGGGCGGATGCCTACATCCGCCCGTGAATATACAACGGGACGATGTGGGCAT
>JAXJRQ010000069.1:0-13859 GCA_036310525.1 Clostridia bacterium | reverse complement strand
ATGCCCACATCGTCCCGTTGTATATTCACGGGCGGATGTGGGCATCCGCCCCTACAATCATCATTTTAAACACACCGATAAATTACAATTTACCAACAACGAAAAAAACACGTAATCAATCAGTGCATTAAACAATTCACTGATTGATTACGTGCCAAATTCCTTATATCATTAATTTTACTCTGAAAACATCCATTCAAGAACATACTGAATATATTCATCCCAGAACTCCCAGCAATGAGTTCCGCTTGATTCACGATATGTAAAATCATAATCAAGTGTTTCCATTTTTTCTTTAAGTCTCTGATTCGCATCATACAGAAAATCTTCCGTTCCGACGCCCATAAAAACTCTTGGCTTTTGCGGATTTGCATTTGTTCTATCAGCAAGGAAAAACAAATCTTCATCATCGGGAATAACAAGCTCATCACCAAATACCGGCACAAGAACCTCGTCAAACAAACCGCATCTGATGTCGGCAACAGACGAAAGTCCCGCACATGCACAAAATACTTCCGGCTTTTTCAAAGCAGACTTAAGAGCGCCATAACCGCCCATCGACAGTCCTGCAATATAAGTATCTTCCCTCTTATCCGAAACATTCAAAAATTCACGCACAATTCCGGGTAGTTCTTCCGTTATATACGTAAAATATTTTGCACCGTATTTCATATCGGTATAAAAGCTTCTTCCGCCGCACGGCATAACAACGCATATACCATATTCCGTCGCATAGCGTTCGATTGACGTTCTCCTGAGCCATATACTATGGTCATCACTTAATCCGTGAAGCAAATACAAGCACTTGTATTTATCATCACTTTTCTTTCCTTCAATACCTATTTCTCCGTTTGATGACCTCTGCGGTATCACCACATACACCTCAGACTGCATTCCGAGTGATTCACTGTAAAATTTCAAATCTATAAATGCCATAAGAGCCTCCGCTTTTTATTCTTCCTCAATATGAATCATAACCTGTTCGATAATTCGCTTTATATGTTCATCATCAAGCGAATAAAATGTGTTTTTTCCGTTACGTCTCGCTTTTACAAGTCTCGCCTGCTTCAGAGTCCGAAGCTGATGACTGATTGCCGACTGACTCATATTTAGTGCTTCGCATATATCAAACACGCACAATTCCTTATCAAACAGCGCCCATAAAATACGTATTCTGGTATTGTCACCGAATACCTTAAAAACCTCCGAAAGCTGTGAAATAACTTCGTCATTCGGAATTTCATTTTTCAGTCTTTCAACAATCCGCGGATTATACCGACAGTGTTCGCATTGCATCTCCTCGTGCATAATTCACAACCTCCTCACATCAACATATGCACATATGTTCATTAATGATATTATAACCCTTTTCTGCTTTTTTGTCAATCGGACATATTGCGCATTAAATATAAAACTAAGATTTCTATAAAATTTGTTAATATTTTATATATGAAAATACCATTTTTCATGTTATAATCATATTAACAATAAATTGATGAGGTGATAAAACATGAAATTTACATGGTTAGGACAGGCAGGCTTATTATTTGATATAGACGGATATACAATCATGATTGACCCGTATCTTTCAGACAGTGTAGGCAAGTTCAACGGCAGACACAGACATATGGAGATTGACGAAAGCTATTTAAAGCTTGCACCCGACGCTGTAGTATGCACGCACAACCATCTTGACCACATGGATCCCGAAACAATGGAGGTAATCCTCAAAAACGGAGATTACATGCAGGTTCTTGCGCCATGGGAGGCATATCTTGAGCTTCGCAAATACGGAGGCAAACACAACTACATAATGTTTAATCCGCAGACCGAAGTTACTCTTAATGATAAAATCATGGTAAAGGCAGTGAAAGCCGAGCATTCGGATTTAACCGCCGCAGGCATACTTATTTACGCCGAAGATAAGGTTGTATATGTTACGGGAGACACTCTTTACAACAACAAAATATTTGATGATTTACCCGATAATATCGACATTATATTCCTGCCCGTAAACGGCGAAGGTAACAACATGAACATGTGCGATGCGGCACGTTTTGCTAAAAAAACGGGCGCAAAAACAGTTGTTCCCATTCACTGGGGTATGCTTGATGACCTTGACCCGAATGATTTTAAATGCAATAACAGACTTATACCTGAATTATACAAAGAAACAACAATCTAAGAAAAACAAAAGGATGAACATGCGTTCATCCTTTTATTTTTCCTGTAACTACACGGTCATTTCCGCATAAATCCTTTATCACACGGACATCCGAAAAACCACTCATAAGATTTTTTACGTCCTCGCCCTGATCATAACCAATTTCAAAAGCAAGTATACCATTATCGGTAAGCATTTTGGGTGCAATGTCGGTTATTCGTCTGTAAAAGGTGAGTCCGTCATCACCGCCGTATAATGCGCCGTACGGCTCATAATCCTTTACTTCCGTCTGTAGCGTTTCTATAACCTCGGGACGTATATACGGTGGATTTGACACAATAACATCAAACTTTTTATTTGGGTATTCCTTTAAAATATCCATCAGCATAAATTCACCGCAAACACCATTTGCCGCCGCATTTTTCTTTGCAATTCCAAGCGCCTTTGCACTCACGTCAAGAAATGTCATATGGGCATTTTTATTGAAATGCCCGATACTTATTCCTATGCAGCCTGAGCCGGTACCTATATCAAGCACCTTCACCGATTTATTTTCAAGCTGTGAAAGCACCGTTTCAACAAGTGTTTCTGTATCTGCCCTTGGAATCAGTACATTTTTATCAACGTCAAATCCAAGTCCCATAAACTCCGCACTACCGATAATATACTGCAGTGGTTCGCCGTTTTTTCTGCGATTAACCATGGAAAAAGCAGCTTTTATAGTATCTTCCGAAACTTTTTCACCCATATTCAGCAAAAGCGAAGTATTATTATATCCCGTAAGAGCCATCGCAATCTGACGTGCTTCAAACTGCGGATTATCCTCAAGATTTTTCGCAATATCGGCTATAAGCTCACGAATTACCATTTATCGTCCTCTTTATCTTCGGGAATACACGGCTTTATAGATTCAATCGCCACTTCAATCTGACTGTCATCCGGTTCACGTGTAGAAAGCTTCTGCATCCAGAGTCCCGGTTTTGAAAGAAGCTGTACTATTTTCGCATCGCTTCTTCCTGCCCATTTAATAACTTCATATGAAATACCTGCAACAACAGGCATAAGTGCAAGACGTGTAAGCAGTCTTAATAATGTACTCGCTATACCCGACATTCCGTCAAATCTCGGTAAAAGCGCAAACAGAAGTATACTGATAATCATTACGAACACAAGAAAGCTCGTTCCGCATCTGGGATGAAATCTTGTGTGCTTCCTTACATTTTCAACAGTCAGCTCCTCGCCCGCCTCATAGCAGGCAATTGTTTTATGTTCAGCACCGTGATATTCAAATACACGCTTAATATCATTCATCTGCGATACTAAAATCATATAGCCAAGGAATATAAGCATTCTGATGATACCCTCAAACAAGCTTGTGAAAACATGTGTTTCGGTAATCGGCTTTATAACAGTAATTTTATCGCCTATCATTTCAATACCTTTGGTGAGAAACGCCGGAAGAAGCATAAACAAACCCACACTGAAAATAATCGAAACAAACACCGCAAAATATATCACGACATCCTTTAATTTATCACCAAGCTTTACTTCAAGCCATTTATCAAACTTACTGCTTTCCTCTTCTTCCTCTTCAAGGTCAACAAAGCTTGCGCTGTACATCAGTGCTTTCATACCGATTACAAGACTGTCAACAAAATTCACACAGCCTCTCACCACAGGAAGCTTAAAAAATGCATGTCTTGTTTTTACGCCGTTATCATCTATCTTTTTTTCTATCTCGCCGTCGCTCTTACGCACCGCAACAACAGTTTTGTAAGGACCACGCATCATTACACCTTCCATAACAGCCTGACCGCCGATGGAGGTTTTATGACAGCATTGTTTTTCTTTCATTTTAATTCCCCTTTTTATCAAATATTACATACAACCAAAGCACGGACACATACAATCCGCACACATAAGTGCAGTACAGCAATCCATCGGACACACATAGCATCCGGCATTTGACATAGGACTTGTGCGATAGGTTGTGTTTCTGTTTTGGATGTTGTTAAGCGTAGAACGATACTCAATATTACCCGGGTCCATACTGCATGCCTGATTAATATTGGTAATAGCCTGGTCATACCAGCCACGTCTTAAGCAAATCAGACCATTAAGATAATACCACTCTGCATTCTTCGGTAAATTGGCAAGCATGGACTGTGCTTCCATTATGCGGTTTTGCGAAATCAGACTTCTTACCGCCGCATAACCGCCGCCCGATGAACTACCCGATGACGAGGTGTTATTATAGCTTCTGCCCGAAGCAGTCGTTTTGTCGTTCATTATCATGTCATACGCTTTATTAATTTCTTTAATTTTTTCAGCCGCAAGATCGGAAAGAGGATTATTCACATATCTGTCGGGATGATATTTTTTTACCAGTTCACGATATGCTCTTTTAATTGTTTCCTCGTCCGCATCGGGACTTACTCCAAGAACTTCATACGGATTCATTCTTATCTCCTAAAATAGCTGTCTGCTTTGACGGCAAAGCACAGTACAAAATATGCTCCGCCACAGACCTGTTTTTATATACCTTCAAAAGCTCAAACGCAGATGCCGCATTTTCAAGTGTGAACGTCAGCGACATTTCAAGCTTTTCCTTTAATTCTTTTTTATATTCAACAAATTCGCCTTGCACCTTTGCAAGAAAAGGATTGTAATTTTTCTTTTTCATATCCTTTTCCATATCATTATATGCGTCAATCACATAAATCCACCGTCCGATATTATATCCGAACCATTCAAGAATACGTCTTGTATCAGCATCGCTTATAAAATCAGGAGTAAACAATGTCTGCAAAATTTTTGCAAAGCAATCAGCACATTCGTCAATCTCTGCACAATTTTCCTTTTCAAGTCTGCTTAGATTTTCAAGCTGTAATATTATTTCATCATACTGCCGCTTATACCCTTTACGTGCTTTCCTTACGCCCGTATAAAACAGCGCCGCCAGTGTTGCCGCTTTTATACTCTTATCATCATAAACATCGTCACGGAATTTCAGATACATAAGCACTGTACCCATACAAGCCGCATAATCAACAACATCGCTGTTACATATATAATCACGTTTTTTTAAAGGATGTGCAATGCATGCCGCATTTTTCAAAGCATTTTCTTCGGGCATAATTGCCGATAAAATTATCGCAAGAAAGGTTATGTCATAGCTAAGACCCATGCGTGCAATCTGAGAAGCACACTTCCCCGTAGCCTTACACACACCGCAGTAATATGCCCGAAATAATTCATAATCCTCCGCTTTCATCGCCTCACGGCAAACGGTTACATAGCCGAACATAGCTGCTCCTTTCTGTCGGATAATAAATATTATATATCCTGTTTATCCGGATTTCAATATGTAAATATGAAATTTACCGTTTGTTCACAATTACTCAATATTTGCAATAATTGTTTTATAATCAATCTGATCCTTTATATGCTGATTTATACATACAAGATTTGTGCAGGTATAGCCAATGGCATTATATCTGCATCTGCTTACATCCTCCGTACATCCGTCACAAAGGCACATCTGTCCCTTTGTGACCGGAATTACGATATAATCATTTTCATTGAGCAATTTTATTGCTTCTTTAATTTTATCTTCCATTTTTACCTCTTTAGTCAAGCTTTAAAACAGACATGAACGCTTCCTGAGGCACTTCAACAGAGCCTACCTGACGCATTCTCTTCTTACCTTCCTTCTGTTTTTCCAGAAGCTTTTTCTTTCGTGTTATGTCACCGCCGTAACATTTTGCAAGAACGTCCTTACGCATCGCACGCACCGTTTCACGTGCAATTACCTTACCGCCGATTGCCGCCTGAACAGGCACCTCAAACAGCTGTCTGGGTATTGCTTCCTTAAGCTTTTCTGCCATTTTTCTGCCACGTGCATATGCATTGTCCTTAAACACAATAAACGATAACGCATCCACCATTTCACCGTTTAAGAGAATATCAAGCTTAACAAGATTACTGCGTGTATAACCGCAAAGCTCATAGTCAAACGACGCATATCCCTTTGTACGTGATTTTAATGCATCAAAGAAATCATATATGATTTCATTGAGCGGAAGCTCATAAAATATTTCGGCACGGCTTTCATCCATGTATGTCATGTCTTTATATATGCCACGTCTTTCCTGACAAAGCTCCATAACATTTCCCACGTAATCCTTCGGCACCATTATGGTTGCATTAACCATAGGCTCTTCCATATAATCAATTTCCGATGGCTCAGGAAGATTAGTCGGGTTATCGCACCACATCATTTCGCCGTCGGTTTTATAAACCTTATAAATAACACTCGGTGCTGTGGTTACGAGGTCAAGATTATATTCTCTCTCAAGTCGTTCCTGAATTATTTCAAGATGCAAAAGACCAAGAAAACCGCATCTGAAACCAAACCCAAGTGCCGCCGAAGTTTCCGCCTCGAACATAAGTGCTGCATCGTTAAGCTGAAGTTTTAAAAGCGCTTCCTTCAAATCCTCATAATCGGCACCGTCCGCCGGATAAATTCCGCAATAAACCATCGGGTTAACCTTTTTATATCCCGGAAGCGGTTCTTTTGCAGAGTTTGCAACGGTCGTGACAGTATCACCTACACGTGTGTCCTGAATATTTTTGATTGATGCGGCAATATACCCAACATCACCCGCTGCAAGTGAGTCTGTTTCACGAAGTCCGTTAGGACGTATTTCACCCACTTCAACAACATCAAACGCTGCACCGGTTGCCATCATTTTTATCTTCTGACCAGCCTTTAATGAGCCGTCCATCACACGCACGTACACAATTACGCCCTTGTAGCTGTCATAATACGAGTCGAATATAAGAGCCTTCAAAGGTGCATCCTCGTCACCCTCGGGAGGAGGTACAAGCTCAACTATCTTTTCAAGAACAGCCGCCACATTCTGCCCCGTTTTTGCACTTACCTGCGGTGCATCCTCTGCCGGTATACCGATTACATCCTCAATTTCACGTATTACCATATCGGGCTGTGCAGACGGTAAATCTATTTTATTTATAACGGGAACAATTTCAAGGTCATGGTCAACGGCAAGATAGGTATTTGCCAATGTCTGAGCCTCTATTCCCTGCGACGCATCGACAATAAGTACAGCGCCCTCGCACGCCGCAAGACTTCGTGACACCTCATAATTAAAGTCCACGTGTCCCGGAGTGTCTATCAGATTTAATGTATATATTTCGCCGTCATCACGTTTATATTTTAGTCTTACTGCGTGAGCTTTGATTGTAATTCCTCTTTCACGCTCAAGGTCCATGTCGTCAAGGAGCTGTTCCTGCATATCTCTTTGCTCCACTTCACCCGTAAGCTCAAGCAAACGGTCGGCAAGTGTTGATTTGCCATGGTCTATGTGCGCAATTATACTGAAGTTTCTTATTTTTTCCTGTCTGGCATTAGGCATTTGTTACTTCTCCATTCATTTATACTATACATAGTTTATTGTATCATATTTTTTCCCACATGACAACAATTAATTTTACGAAAAGTCAAAAATTAATTGTTTATAATAAAATGCATTAATCAGACGTCAAAAGGGTCAGGATTTCCTGACCCTTTTATACTATTTAAAACAGTTTTCCCAAAAGCTTATTTGAGCGTTCGATAAACTTTGTCATCTGCTCGCCCGTAAGCGGACTGTGGCTGATTTTCGCAAGGTCATACACATGGTCTATAAGAAGCTTTGAATCCTCCTCATTAAGAGTATCCATTTTCTTTATAAGCTCATTGTTTGAATTTATCACGAGTGTAAATTCATCATGGAACATGCTTGCCATGCCTGCCATCTGCTGACCGTATGAACGGTACATTTCCTGCATTCTTCTCGACTGCTCGCCAAGCAGAATTACCGCAGGAATTGACGCATTTTTAAGCGGCTGCACCTCAAATTTCAGATTTTCGTCATTAATCTGAGTCTTGAATTTTTCAATCAGTGCATTATCCTTTTCCTCGTCCTTTTCGCCATCCTCGGCAGTTTCCGATAATGCTGAGTCAATACGTGCAAACTTTACATCATTCTGCTTCATTTCAAGGAACGAAATAAAGTGTGTATCCATCATGGTAGGAATCACAAGCGCATCAAGACCCTGCTCCCTGAACATATTAATATACTGCGCCTGCTGTTTTTCATCACTTACGTAGTATACATCCTTTTTGTCCTTACCGTCAAGGTATTCATCAAGAGTGATATATTTACCCTCAAGATTTTTGTAGATTATGCAGTCCTTAACCTTTTCATAGAACTTCTCATCACGAAGACAGCCGTACTTGATAAATACATTAATGTCATCCCAGTATTTATCGTAATTTTCTCTGTCGTTTTTGAACATACCGCTGAGCTTATCTGCAACCTTTTTAGTTATATGATTTGAAATCTTACTTACATAACCGTCATTCTGCAAAAAGCTTCTTGAAACATTAAGCGGTAAATCAGGGCAATCAATTACACCCTTTAAAAGCATAAGAAACTCAGGAATAACTTCCTTAACGTTATCTGCAACAAATACCTGATTGTTATACAGCTTTATCTGTCCCTCAACACCTGCAAATTCATGGTTGATTTTCGGGAAATAAAGAATACCTTTTAAGTTAAACGGATAATCAACATTAAGATGAATCCAGAACAAAGGCTCATTAAAGTCCATAAACACGTTTGTGTAAAATTCCTTGTACTCTTCATCTGTACATTCCGATGGCTTCTTCATCCACAAGGGAGTTGTATTATTAACAGGCTTTGGTGCTTCTTCTTTATCTTCCTTTTTGTCCTCTGCTTCTGCATCGGCATTTACAAAATAAACCTCTGTAGGTAAGAATGAGCAGTATTTATGAAGTATTTCACGAATTTTCATTTCCTCAAGAAAATCAAGTGAATCCTCAGCAATATTAAGAGTGATTGTTGTACCTCTTTCACTTCTTTCGCCGTCTGTCATTTCATATTCCATTGTACCGTCGCATACCCACTTTGCGGCAGTCGAATTTTCCTTATATGAAAGCGAATCAATCTCAACGCTGTCCGCAACCATGAATGCACTGTAGAAGCCAAGTCCGAAATGACCGATAATCTGTGAATTTTTATCTTCCTCATCCTTGTATTTTTCAAGGAAATCACTTGCGCCCGAAAATGCAATCTGATTGATATACTTATCAATTTCCTCAGCAGTCATACCGATACCGTTATCGCTAATAACAAGCTTTTTCGCATTCTTATACACAGTAACAGTTACCTTAAACTGCGGCTCGTCTTCAATCTGTGCCTCGCCTATTCCAGCAAGCTTCTTAAGCTTTGTAACTGCGTCGCATCCGTTTGAAACAAGCTCTCTCAAAAATATATCCTTGTCCGAATATAACCATTTTTTAATAATCGGAAACATATTTTCCGAATCAACCGAAATATTACCCTTAGCCATTTTTATCTCCATTCCGCCGCATATGCGGCATAAATTAAAATTACTAACTAATATGATAATACCAAAATCTTTATTTGTCAACCCAAAATTAGCACTCAACGGCGTTGAGTGCTAATTTTTACACTTTATTCATAAATTATCCGAAATTACACGTATCCGTATATACCACGAACACTGACCTCGCCCGAATTAATTCTGATTAATTCGTCATTATGAGTCCGCACAATAAGACTTCCGTCATCTGCTATATCTGTGGCAAAGCCTGTCACTGTTTTGTTATCATAAATGACATTTATTTCTTTACCGAGCGTTATGCATGAGCTTCTGTATTCATCGAGAAATGATGTAATTCCCTTTTCACAAAAGGTTTTATATATTTCTTCAAATTCGTTCAAAACATCCGCAACAAGCTCATTACGGACTGTTTTTTTGCCCGTTTCGATAAATAAAGAGGTTGCACGATGCGAAATATCGTCACCAAATTGTTCATCATTTACATTAATTCCTATACCGCACACCACGCCGTTGATTGTTTCGCCCGTCACGGACATTTCAGTAAGTATTCCGCATATTTTTTTCGTTCCCGAAACAACGTCATTCGGCCATTTTATCATAGCTATATTTCCGATTGCTCTTTTCACCGCCAGACCTGCCATAAGCGTAATCTGAGATACCTTTTCCATGGGAATATCAGGCTTTAAAAGTACAGACATCCATATCCCCACGCCGCTCTTTGATACCCATTCACGTCCACGGCTTCCTCTGCCCGCACGCTGACTTTCTGCAATAAACACAGTACCGTCAGCCTCTGTATGGTTAAGCTTTGCCTGTGTATTGGTCGAATCGGTTTCATCGTATACGATTATGTTTTTTCCGATAAAATCTGTTGTAAGTCTGCTTTTTATTTTTAAAGCATCAATTCTGGGCATTGTGCTCACTCCTTAAAACTCAAGCTCGTCTCTGAAAAATCCTCGTGTGTCTGCAAATCTGCCATACTTATCAACAATCGACACACGCACAAATAAAGCACGGTCGTCAATTTCAAAATCGGCACAAGTAATCGCTTTGCCTTTTTCGGCATGCGCTCTTTTAGGTGCTTTACTTCCCGTAAACACCATTATATGTTCAACCTCCGAACATTCTATGTGTATTTTATTACCCTCCATGGATACCTCGTTAAGCACCGGTCCCATTGAAGAATACATTTCGCCCTTTTCCATTGCCCCGATTACAGAGTCATAAGTAAAGCTTTCGGGCATTATCATGGCAAATCCGCCGAATGAATCATGTCCGGGAGAATCATACGGCTCACCGTTATGGTTGTCATCAGCACTGTGACAGTATATTCTTTTGCCTTTAATAAGCATCTTATCATAAAGTGCGGCATTATACTCAAGATGTCCCAGAAGATACGAGCTGTAGTTGCACATTTCCATGCTGAAAAAGCCATCATATGCCATAATGTCCGCTTCGTCCTCCATCGACCACCACGGATGATTATATGATGCAATATATCCGTTTTCCTTTGCAGTTTTAACAAATTCATTTATATAGCTTACACTGTATTCTCTTATTTTCTGCGAACCGGCTTTGGGATATTTCTCTTTTTCCTCGTCCGTCATATATTTACAATAGCTTGGGTTATAACATATTATCGCTTCGTTTTCAGGATTTTTGGCAAATAAATTTATATGTATTTCCTTACCGTACAGATCATATCTACATTCCGCATTATTTCGGATATACGCTTCATAACCTGTAATTGTCAAAAAATCCTCATCGTTCAGGTATGAATGATTTTTCGGTGTTTCATGGTCAGTTATTGAAAGAATTGAATATCCTTTTTCCTTATACATTGCCTTAAGCTCCTGCGGTGTCTTTTTTCCGTCGGAATATGTGCTGTGGCAATGCAGATTTGCCTTGTACTGTTTTTTAAACGGTGATATTAAATACATTTTTATTCCTACTTTCATATACAGTTTTATAAACTGATTATATCACGTTTTTGTTTTTTATACAACTATCAAAAATCCTCTTTTTTCTATAATACCGGACTGTATCTCTCATAATTCACAACTTTTTTACAAAATAAGTATTGACCTTTCACTTAAGAAAAAGTATAATTAAATTATCATATAATCGGAGGTAATATTCAATGAAATTTTCAGATAAATTCATGGCAGTAACACTAATTTCTTCTATGCTTGCAATGCCGGCATATGCAGAAGGAATTTTTGCAGATATGACAAACTACAAATGGGCCGAAGAAAGCGTGGAATATCTTTACAACAAAGGTATAGTAAAGGGTACATCGAAGGTCAGGTATTCACCGTCTGCCGAAATGCGCAGAGGCGATTTTGCACTTATTCTTCAAAGATATTACAACCTCACGCCCGTTTCGGACAATTACGCAGACATAAGTGCTGATATGTATTATGCAGATGCAATCTCCTCTATCAAGGGTGTTGAAGCATATATCGGCGAAAACTTTGAGCCTGAACGTGCTATAACACGTGAAGAAGCTGTAGGACTTATATACAGCGTTATCTACAACACAACAGGCATCACAGAGGAGCAGTTTTGCGAAGATGCCGCTCAGTATTATTCCGATGCAAATGAAATCAAATGGGACAAGATAAATGCAGTCGCAACGCTTACAAATATGGGTATAATTCAGGGCGATGAAGGTAAATTCATGCCGAAAAAGACAATGAACCGTGCAGAGCTTGCAGTTGTGATGCATAACCTTGATAAGATTAATAATGCAGACACCACCCCGCTACCCGAAGAAACACCCGGTACAGACATTCCTGAGGATGTGCCGCAAAAGCCATCAGCACCTGAAATAATTGAGGTTGATGCTTTAAATGTAATTACCACAGATACATCGGAAGCGAGCAGACAATACACCGCAAGCGGTAATGACCAGAGTGTAAGAGCTGTTTATGACGCACACTACACCGCTTCGGGTGTTACACTTTCCAAGTCTGCCGGAGTTTCCACGAACAGCGAAAAGAGCCGTACTCTCGGACTTAACTCAGCATTGTACGGTGCAAATGCAAAAGTTGATTTATCTAATGTGTCAATCATGGCAACTGCACCCGATGCAGACGGTATATTCCTTGCAGGAAATTCCACCTCGGAGATTATAAACTCGGCACTTGTTGCGACAGGTGAAAATTCTTCCGCAATAGGTGTAAAGGACAACAGCAGCGTGTCGCTTGTTAATACACGTTTCTCCTCCGCAGGTAAAAATGCTCCCGTTATGAAAGTTTTTGAAGGCGGTAAGCTTGTTGCAAACGGCGGATTTGTCGTATCGGAGGGTGCAAATTCACCCGGTATTTATTCACTCGGAAGCGTTGAAATAAACAATACCAATGTCAGCATAAGCGGAGATTCATATGCTGTTCAGGTATCGGGTAACGGCAATGTTACCGGAAATGCGGCAGCTTTTGGCGGTAAGGGAATAATGCTCTTTAATGAAAACGAGTTTTCCAGAAATACTGCAACATTTACCGCAAATAATTCAAACATAACAACAACCTCAGACTGCGTATTCTACGTAACAAATGCTGATTCTGTAATAAATCTTACAGGAAATACAATTACAGTTCCGAGAAATGCAGTGCTGTTAAGAGCACTTTCAGGAGAATACGGAACGCCCGATGCAAACGGCGGACATGTAACACTTAATGTTAAAAGCCAGACTCTAAACGGCGATATTATCACAGATAGCTTAAGTTCCGTTACACTTAATCTTCTCGGCGGTGTAGTTTACAGAGGTACATTGAATCCGATTAACTACACAGGTGCAATGAATATTTCGCTCAGTGCCGACAGTCACTGGTCGCTCAATGCGGATTCATATGTGACAGTATTTGAAAATGCGGATACCACATGCTCAAACATTATTTCAAACGGATTTAATATTATTTATGACCCATCGGCAGAAGGCAACAAATGGCTTGAAGGAAAAACAATCGAACTTGGTGGCGGTGGTATGATAAAACCGGCATATTAAAAAAAAGGCTCTAAAAAGCCAACCGGGGATGTAGAAAAATAGTGCAGAACGGACGAAACGAAGTATTATGCGAATTTTCGCATAATACCAGTGCCCGACGGCGTACGAAGGTACGTCGAGTGGTGAGTTTCGTTCGTAGATCAATGGCATAAAAACATGAAGGAATTCGCAATTTTGCGAATTCCTTCATTAATTTGTACGTTTAAATATATTTAAATTATTACAAACATAGAT
>JAXJRQ010000068.1:0-10941 GCA_036310525.1 Clostridia bacterium | reverse complement strand
GTGTTTGTCAGTATATTGATGATATTGTAAAACAATCCCTCAGTCAGCTACGCTGACATCTCCCTTTACACAAGGGAGCCTTCCGCTTCGATTATTCATTAAATGACAGGAGATATATTAAATTATGAAAGGTTTATATATTCATATTCCGTTTTGTGTGCAAAAGTGTAAATACTGTGATTTCACTTCATTTGCAGGAATAGCGGACAAAGCTGACGCATATCTTGATGCGTTGTTTCGTGAATGGGAGCAATACCGTGGTGAAAAGGTTGACACGGTATTCATCGGCGGCGGCACACCCACTGCGCTCAGCACACAACAGCTTGACACCTTATTAAAGCAATGCGCAAAAACATTTTCCGTTTCGTCTGATGCCGAGTTCAGCATGGAAATGAACCCCAAAACAGCAGACGATGACAAAATCAAAGCACTGCTTTTTGGCGGAGTAAACCGCATCAGTGTGGGTATTCAGTCTCTTAATGACAGTGAGCTTAAAAAAATCGGCAGAATACACAGCGCAGAAAGTGCATATACTACTGTTTGCAGATTAAATGAGCTTGGTTTTAAAAACATAAATGCCGATATTATGACGGCACTTCCCGACCAGACCTGCGAAAGCCTTGACAATACACTTACTAAGCTATCACAATTACCGCTTACGCATATCAGCGCATACAGCCTTATTATCGAGGACGGCACACCGCTTGCGAGCGAGTATGACAAAGGCTTAATAAAATTACCCGACGAGGATACCGACCGTAAGATGTACCATATGACAGTCGAAAAGCTTAATAAGCTTGGCTTTAATCAGTACGAAATCTCCAATTTTGCAAAGTCGGGGTATGAGTGCAGACACAACATCAAATACTGGGAATGTGAGGAATACATAGGTACGGGACTTTCCGCACATTCATATGACGGAAACCGCCGTTATTTCAATACGGATAATTTTATTGAATACCTTGACGGCATATCCCAAAAGGGTGCTGATGTACTTTCTCAGTCAGACAAAATTTCCGAATTTATCATCATGGGCATGCGCATGAACAAGGGCATAAGCCGTTTGGAGTTCAAGAAAAGATTTGGCTTTGAAATTGAAGAAAAATACCAAAAACAGCTTGAAAAATTCATAAGCTACGGACTTATTATAAGCGAAAACAATTCATATAAGTTCAGCGACAAGGGCAGGGATATATCAAATTCCGTATTATGTGAATTTGTTTAAGTTTATTAAAATTGTGAACAATTTATGAAAAATGCAAAAAAGCCTTGACATAATGCATTTATAGTGGTAAATTATAGTTGTTAGCACTCGAAGGCGTTGAGTGCTAACAAAAATGTCGGGGAGGTTTTAATATGGATTTGAATGAAAGAAAACGAAAAATCCTCCAGGCAATTATTGACGAGTATATAGGAACGGCAGAGCCTGTGGGTTCACGTGCGATTTCCAAAAAGCAGAACCTCGGTCTTTCAAGCGCAACCATCCGAAACGAAATGGCTGACCTTGAGGAAATGGGGTATATCACTCAGCCGCATACTTCCTCGGGACGTGTTCCGTCGGATGCTGGCTACAGATTTTACGTAAATCAGCTTATGCAACGGTATCAGCTGGGCATGGAGGAAATTGCAAGACTGCAGAACGAGCTTGAAGAAAAAGTAAATCAGCTCGAAAAGATAATCCGCCGTGCAGGGCTTATAACTTCGGCGCTTACGGATTATACAACGGTAGTAACGGCGCCGTCGCAGTCGGATGAAAAAATAAATAAAATTGATTTGGTTTCAATCGGTGCAAGAAAGGTTATGCTTATTGTAGTAACGCATCGTGTCAGAAATCAGATTATGACCGCCGATATTGACGCACAGACCTGTATAAAGCTTGCCGAAATACTCAACAGAAATCTCTGCGGTTTAAGCGGTGATGAAATAACCTTTGAAAAAATCAAGGCACTTGAGGAGGAAATCAGGGTAAGGCTCGATATTCACACAAAGGTGCTTATAAACATAATGAATTTTGTGTATGAAACGATAACCGCTCCCGAAGATACGGAGATATACATTAACAACACAAAATCCATACTGAAATATCCCGAATACCGTGATGTTGACAAGGCAAGGGAAATGATGAATTTCCTCGAGGACAAGGAAAACCTCAAAAAGCTTATAGGAAGCAGTAATGAGGACGGTATCAGTGCAAAAATCGGTACTGAAAATAATCTCGAGGTTCTAAATGACTGCTCTCTTGTGACGGTCAATTATTCGCTGGGCGAAAAGGTAGTGGGTAAGCTTGGAGTAATAGGCCCCAAGCGAATGAATTACGCAAAGGTATTTGCAAGTCTTGACCTTATTTCCAACGAAATAGACAGACTGCTTGAATACTATATCAATGGAGATTAATCGGGAGAAAGGGGTGTAAACAATGAGTAAGAAAAACGAAGAAACAATCCCCGAAACAGAAGAAACAGTTGAAGAAGAAACAGTTGAAGCTGTGGAAGAGGAAAAATCAAAAGAAGAAGAGCTGACAGAAAAGCTTCAGGAACAGACAGACAAGTATATGAGATTATATGCTGAATTTGACAACTTCCAGAAGCGCTCACAGCGTGAAAAGGACGCAAGATACGCAGACGCTGTTATTGACAGTGTTGCAGCAATCCTTCCCATAGGTGATAATCTTGAACGTGCATTGCAGACAGAGGTTACGTCCGAGGATGCAGTTAAGTTCAAGGAGGGTGTCGAAATGGTTATGAAGCAGTTTATGGAGACTCTCGATAAGCTGGGCGTATCCGAAATAAAGGCACTGGGCGAACAGTTTGACCCGAATATTCATAATGCGGTTATGCATATTGAGGACGAAACAATAGACGATAATACCGTCGTTGAGGAGTTCATGAAGGGTTACATTTACAAGGACGGCAGAGTTGTCCGTCACAGCATGGTAAAAGTAGCAAACTAAAAAACAATACTGCTTTTGCGGTTTAAACATATTTTAAAAATTTTTCAGGAGGAAAAAATCATGGGTAAAATTATTGGTATAGACTTAGGTACAACTAACAGCTGTGTGGCTGTTATGGAAGGTGGTAACCCCAACGTTATCACAAACAGCGAAGGCGCAAGAACAACTCCCTCAGTTGTTGCTTTCCAGAAGGACGGCGAAAGAATTGTAGGTCAGGTTGCAAAGCGTCAGGCTGTTACAAACGCTGAAAGAACAATTATGTCAATCAAGAGAAAGATGGGTACTACAGAAAAAGTAACTATCGACGATAAGGCATACACACCTCAGGAAATTTCTGCAATGATTCTTTCAAAGCTTAAGAGCGATGCAGAAAGCTATCTTGGCGAAACAGTTTCACAGGCAGTTATTACTGTTCCTGCTTACTTCAACGACTCACAGCGTCAGGCTACAAAGGATGCAGGTAAAATTGCGGGTCTTGAAGTTTTGAGAATTATCAACGAGCCGACAGCCGCTGCTCTTGCTTACGGCATGAGTGACAAGGACCAGACAATCATGGTATACGACCTCGGCGGCGGTACTTTCGACGTTTCAATCCTTGAAATAGGTGACGGCGTATTTGAAGTTCTTTCAACAAACGGCGATACAAAGCTCGGTGGTGACGATTTCGACCAGAGAATTATTGATTATCTTGTATCAGAATTCAAAAAGACAGAAGGCGTTGACCTTTCAGGCGATAAGATGGCTATGCAGAGACTTAAGGAAGCTGCAGAAAAGTCAAAGATTGAGCTTTCAACAACTATCACATCAAATATCAACCTTCCGTTTATCACAGCGGACGCTACAGGTCCTAAGCATATGGACATCACTCTTACAAAGGCTAAGTTTGATGAGCTTACAGCTGACCTTGTAGAAAGAACTCTTGTATCAATCAGAAATGCTATGTCAGACGCAGGCGTTTCAAGCTCACAGATTGACGAGGTTCTTCTTGTGGGTGGTTCTTCAAGAATCCCCGCTGTTCAGGAAGCAGTTAAGAAGGAAATGGGCAAGGAACCCCATAAGGGCATTAACCCCGACGAATGTGTTGCTGTAGGTGCGGCAAGACAGGCAGGCGTTTTGGGCGGTGAAGAAACAGGCGTGCTTCTTCTCGACGTAACTCCGCTTTCACTCGGTATCGAGACAATGGGTGGCGTGTTCACAAAGCTTATTGAAAGAAACACAACTATTCCTACAAATAAATCACAGATATTCTCAACAGCCGCTGACGGACAGACAAGTGTTGAAGTTCACGTTCTTCAGGGTGAAAGAGAAATGGCTCAGTACAACAAGACTTTGGGAAGATTTAACCTCACAGGTATTGCTCCTGCTCCCAGAGGTGTGCCTCAGATTGAAGTTACATTCGATATTGATGCAAACGGTATCGTTAAGGTAAGTGCTAAGGACCTTGGCACAGGCAATGAGCAGAAGATTACAATCACTGCTTCATCAAACCTCAGCGACGAAGACATCGAAAAGGCTGTTAAGGAAGCTGAAAAATACGCTGAAGAAGACAAGAAGCGTAAAGAAGAGGTTGACACAAGAAATAACGCCGAATCAATGGTATATCAGTGTGAAAAAGCTCTCACAGACGCAGGCGACAAGATTGATGCCGCTGCAAAGAGCGAGGTTGAAGCTGAAATTGCAAAGGTTAAGGAAGCATTGCAGGGTACAGACACAGAAGCAATCAAGGCTGCTTCAGAAGCTTTACAGCAGAAGTTCTACGGTATCGCTGAAAAACTGTATCAGCAGGCAAATCCGAACGGTAACCCCGATATGGGCGCTAACCCCGGCGCAAATGCAGGTGCGGCTGACGATAACGTATATGAAGCTGATTACCGTGAAGTAAATGACGATAATAACTAATTCTAACTAAAGAGGGCGGACTTTGTCCGCCCTTTTGACAAATTAATGATTATTTATGTAATTTTACTTTACAAAACGGCAGAAGTTTAGTATAATAAAAAAATGGCAGGTGAGTAAAATTGGCTGATAAAAGAGATTATTATGAAGTGCTCGGTGTATCGAAGGGCGCTTCTGATGATGAATTAAAAAAAGCATTCAGAAAAGAAGCCAAAAAATATCATCCCGACCTACATCCGGGTGATAAGGAAGCAGAAGCGAAATTCAAGGAAGTAAACGAAGCATACGAGGTGCTTTCCGATTCCGAAAAAAGACAGCGCTATGACCAGTTCGGTCATGCAGGTGTTGACCCCAACTTCGGTGCCGGCGGCGGTGGCGGCTTTGGCGGCGGTTTCGGAGATTTCGGTGATATTTTCAGCGATATTTTCGGCGGCGGCTTCGGCGGTTTTGGCGGCGGCAGCCGCAGAAACGGTCCCAGACGCGGTGCTGATGTACGTCAGACGGTTACAATTTCTTTTGAAGAAGCTGCTTTTGGCTGTAAAAAGAAAATAAATGTAAATAAACAGGAAAAATGTTCGACTTGCGGCGGAAACGGTGCAAAGCCGGGTACTTCGCCCGAAACTTGTCCGCACTGTCATGGTACAGGTCAGATTCAGACTCAGCAAAGAACAATCCTTGGCTACATGACCAATGTAACCACATGTCCGCACTGTAACGGAACGGGTAAACAGATTAAGGAACCTTGCCGTGACTGTCGTGGAACGGGTAAGGTGCGTGTGGCAAAGACGGTTGAGATAGATATTCCGGCAGGTATTGACGATACCCAGACAATGCAGATGTCAGGTCACGGCGAAGCAGGCGAAAGAGGCGGCCCCAACGGTGATTTACTTATTACCATACGTGTGCGTCCGCATGCTATGTTTGAAAGAAGAGATAATGACATATACCTCAATATGCCTATCACTTTTGTTCAGGCGGCGCTTGGTGCAACGCTTACCGTACCTACTCTTGACGGTATTGTTGAGTACGATATACCCGAGGGTACGCAATCGGGAACACGCTTCAGATTAAGAGGCAAAGGTGTTCCGTTTATAAGAGGCAAGGGCAGAGGCGACCAGTATGTGACCGTTACGGTTGAAGTGCCGAAGAATTTGTCCTCGAAGCAGAAGGAGCTGCTTAAGGAATTTGACGAAGATAAAAATTACAAGCAGAAAAAATCCTTTGCAGAAAAAATGAAAGAATTTTTGAAATAATACAGGGGGAGAAACAATGAATCCTAACATATACGAGCTTGATAAAATGACTAAAGAACAGTACGACAAAATCATGAAGCGTGCTGAGCTTGACATAACCGAGCAGATGAAAATAGCCAAGGCAGTGTCGGACGACATCAAGGCAAGAGGTGACGAGGCTGTTCTCGAATATACCGCAAAATTTGACCATGTACAGCTGACTGCAGAAAGTATGAAGGTTACTCAGGCTGAAATTGACGCAGGCTATGAAAGACTCGACAAGGAAACCCGTGAAGCTATTGAATACGCATATAAGAACATATATGATTTCCATGAAAAACAGCTTCCCGAAGAAATGTGGTTCACTATGGTTGACGAGGGTCTTATGGTAGGCGAAAAAACAACTCCTATCGTGGACGTTTGTCTGTATGTTCCGCACGGAAAAGGCTCGTTCCCGTCAGTTTTGTGTATGCTGGGAATCCCCGCAGTTGTGGCAAAGGTACCGAAGATTGTAGTTGTGACACCTCCGAACGAAAAGGGCGAGGTTGACGATGCAATTCTGTGTGCCGCAAAAATTATAGGTATAACGGAAATTTACAAGGTAGGCGGTATTCAGGCGGTTGCCGCTGTCGCTTACGGAACAGAAACTATTCCCAAGTGCCACAAGATTATAGGCCCCGGAAACAGCTATGCAACAGCCGCTAAGCGTGTGCTTGCAAACAGCATTGACGCAGGTCTTCCCGCGGGTCCGAGTGAAATCATCGTGCTTGCAGACGAAAAAGCAGACCCCGAAAAGGTTGCACTTGACTGGATGATTGAAGCAGAACATGGCCCCGACAGTGCCGCACTTCTGGTAACACATTCACGTGAGCTTGTTGACAAGGTTATCCCCATTGTTAACCGTCAGCTTGAAAAGATAAGTCCGAAGAGAAAAGAATTTATTGAAATAAATCTTACAACCTACGGCGGTGTTATTCTCACAAACTCACTTGATGAAAGTATTGATTTTGTTAACGAATACGCTCCCGAACACATGGAAGTAATGACCGAAAAACCTTTTGATACACTTCCCAAAATCAAAAATGCAGGCGAAATCCTGCTTGGTGACTACACCCCCGTTACTCTTTGTAACTTTGTTTTGGGACCCAATGCAATACTTCCCACAGGCGGTTTTGCAAAAACATATTCATCTGTATCCGTTCAGGATTTCTTGAAGCGTTCATCAGTAGGATACGCTTCAAAGGACGGCTTTGAAAAGGTACGTGACTATGCATACAAATTTGCAACCGTTGAAGGCTTTGACACACACGGTCTCGCCGTAAAGGAAAGAAAATAATAACCGATTGCCCGTTCGGGCGGAAGGATTACGTGATTGTTATGGAAAAAATTAAAGTAACAAGAAAAACAACTGAGTCGGAAATTAATGTGGTGCTTGATTTTTTGCCGCTCAAACCCGACTACCGCAAGTACATAAAAACGACACTTCCGTTTCTTAATCATATGATTGAGCATATTGCCTACAGAGGTAATTTCAATGTTGAAGTGGATTTGAAGCTTGACGAATTTACGCTTACTCACGTCATTGCCGAGGATCTCGGCATAGCCTTGGGTAAAGCGTGCAAGGAATACATAGACAGAACCGACGGCTGTTACGGCTACGGCGATGCAGTGGGTATCATTGACGAGGCTAAGGCGCAGAGCGCAATAAGCTTTGAATCAAGAGCATATATCGACATTAATTATAACGGTATCGAAATGCCAGACGAAATCGAAGGCATGTACAGAGAAGACCTTGAAACCTTCCTTGAAGGATTTGTTCAGGGTGCGATGTGTACACTGCATGTAGACGTGGAAAAGGGCAGAAACGGTCACCACATCTGGGAGGCTGTTTACCGCAGTGTCGGTACTGCGCTTAACCGTGCATTCGAGGTGTCCGAAAGCAGAAAGGGCAAGACTTCGGGTGTTGCCGGCAAAATTGAGTGGATAATAGAATAATATGAACAAAATTCTGGATAAATATGATACCGTCATTTTTGATATGGACGGCGTCATCACGAACGAGGGCAGTTACTGGGATGCGGCGGCGCTTACGGTAAATGAATATTTGAAGAGTAAGCGATGCTTCGGAAGTGAAGATGTTGACCCCGTATACTGTATGGAGCATGTGCGTGAGTTAAGAAAACATATTTTCTGCGATGATAAGCTCATAATGCGCATGAAGGAAATCGGTGTAAACAATAACTGGGATCTTGCGTATCTTACTACGTGTATAACATTGATACTTGATACCCCAAATCCCATGGACGTTTATGAGTATACCATGAAGCTTGAGGGCAGTGTGCTTGACCATTATGATGAAATTACCCGTCTTGCCGCCGAAAAAACGGGCGGCGATGTTGAGTACATGAAGCGTAGCGGTAAGCTGTGGAATGAAATGCGTGATTGCTTTCAGGAATGGTTTCTGGGTGATAAGGCGTTTTTTGACGATTACGGACGTATGCCGTATCTGATGGGTAAAAAGGGCATTCTCGGTAACGAAGACCCGATTATTCCGTATGATGATTTGCATAAACTGCTTTCGGGACTGAAAGAATCAAAGCGTGTTTGTGTGGCAACGGGCAGACCCTATGTTGAAATGCTGGCACCGCTGAAGTCGTGGGATGCATTGAAATATTTTGCTGATGATGGCTTGTGTAATTTTGATGATGTTGTAAATGCGCAGAGGGCTTTGAATGATAATACTCTCACAAAACCGCATCCGTATGTGTTTTTAAAGGCACTTTACGGAGCAAGTTATCCCGATGAAAAAATCGTAAACGGCGATTATGATAAGGAAAAAATCAAAAAAACGCTTGTTGTAGGCGATGCAGGTGCGGATATTATTGCCGCTCAGGCTATGGGCGCAGATTTCTGTGCTGTGCTTACAGGTGCTCACGGACAAGGTGCAAGAGCGTATTTTGAGGAAATGAACTCTACATATATTTTTGACGATGTTACAGGCTTACTTTGATTTGTCTGTTTATTAAAGAAAGGAAAGAAATATGGATAAGAAAGTTACAATACCTTTGACAAAGGATCAGATTGAAAATCTTCATGCAGGAGACAGTGTGCTTATTTCAGGTGTAATTTATACTGCACGTGACGCAGCACATGAGAGAATGGTTAAGAATTTTGAAAAGGGCGAAAAATTCCCTATTGACCTTACCGACAACGTTATTTATTATGCCGGTCCGTGTCCTGCAAAGCCCGGCGAGGTTATCGGCTCATGCGGCCCTACAACCGCAGGCAGAATGGATGCTTATGCTCCCACTCTTCTTGATAACGGTCTCGGTGCAATGATAGGCAAGGGCGTAAGAAAGGATACCGTTATTGACGCTATGAAGCGCAATAAGTGCGTGTATTTTGGTGCAATCGGCGGTGCAGGTGCGCTTATTACCAAGACTATTAAAGAAGCCGAGGTTGTGGCTTATGATGATTTGGGTACAGAAGCAATCAGAAGACTTGTTGTGGAGGATTTCCCTGCTGTTGTTCTGGTTGACTGCGAGGGTAACGACCTGTATAAAAACGAACGTGAAAAATATTGCGAAATATAACACAAAGAGCTCGGCAACGAGCTCTTTGTGTGTTTCGCACCGATAAATTGTAATTTATCGGTGAGATGAATATTATGATATTGTAGGGGCGGATGCCCACATCCGCCCGTGAATATACAACGGGACGATGTGGGCATCGTCCCCTACGGCGGTAAATTGTGTACAGTTGCGAACAATTATATTTGTAGGGACTTTCACTCCGGACGGTCCGTGTAAAATTAACCGTAAACGGACAGTCGAGGACGCCTGTCCCTACGGCGGGATAATTGTTTACGTCACCGATAAATTACAATTCAGCAATTAAAATATATTAAATTTTAGCTAATCACTGTCCGTTTTTACACCCACTAAACTTGATATAATGATTACAATAAATAAATTATATAAGTTTTAGGGGGCAAAAACATGAAAAAGTATCACATTGGCTTTAACACAAAATCAAACACAGAAAATGAAACACCAATTACGGCGTATCAGGAAAATTCAGCACCAAAAAAATCTGTAGTTCATGTGTATTTTCCACACAGAGGTATGGGTTGGTCATACTACAACGACAGCTTCGATTTAAAGGTTGGCGATTTTGTGTATGTGGAAGGAAAACTTGAAGGCTATCGAGGACAGGTTACGGAAGTCAACTACTCATTTAAAATTAAACTTTCAGACTACAAAAAGGTTATTGCGGTAATTGACACCAACGTTAAAGGTGACTTATATCTTGCTAATTCGCACATAGTTAGTTTTGATAAAAATGCAATTCCTTTTTCAAAAGTTCTTACCTGGTTCAAGACACCCGAAAATGATGAAGATTATGTAAGCGGCAACGATGACACAAACAGATTTCCGCTTGACGATTTGTCAAAGATGAAGATTGCCCAAAGCACAGCCGACAGAGGTTTTGATTATTTTATTGAAAACAGAGTGGCTTATGTTGAGCTTGATGCTACACACGGTCATGCAATTGTTGAAGGCAGCGAAAATTATGAGGTTGAGTTTGATTACATAGATGGTGAAATTTCAAATCTCAAATGCTCATGTTTCTGCAGTGGCGCTTGTAAGCATGAATTTGCCGCAATGCTCCAGCTTAAAGATTCACTTGAACTCATAACTCAAAATTATGAAGACAAATATAACGGCTACTTTGCAACAATCAGCAAGGGTGTATTTATGAATACTGTTATGAATAAAAAGGTATCAGGCAAAATCAGTTTGGGGGTATAATAATGGCTTACGATTGGAATAGAAACGGTAAAATAGATTCACAGGATATGTT
>JAXJRQ010000067.1:0-21949 GCA_036310525.1 Clostridia bacterium | reverse complement strand
GACGGCGTATGTTTATACGCCGAATGACGTTTGGTAGTAAGATGCGGAAATTTAACCAGCCGCATAAATTACAATTTATATAATTACCTAAATATATTTTCTCAATTGTTTAAGTGCGCTTTTTTCAAGTCTTGACACCTGTGCTTGTGAAATACCTATTTCGTCTGCGACCTCAATCTGAGTACGCCCCATAAAAAAACGGAGATTTAAAATATGCTTTTCTCTTTCCTCAAGATGCTTTAAAGCTTCATTCAAGGCGATATTTTCCAGCCAATTCTCGTCGGTACTTTTTGTGTCCCTTAATTGATCCATTACAAAAATCGCTTCATTGCCTTCGTGATACACCGGTTCATACAGCGATACCGGGTCGGAAATTGCATCGAGGGCAAAAACAATATCCTCTTTGGGTAAATCAAGCTCCTTTGCTATTTCGGAAATTGTCGGCTCTTTGGAATGTTCGGCTATCAGTTTTTCCTTTACTTGCAATGCTTTATATGCTATATCCTTTAATGAACGGCTTACACGTATTGAATTATTGTCCCTTAAATACCTGCGTATTTCACCGACAATCATTGGTACGGCATAAGTGGAAAACTGAACATTCTGTGATAAATCAAAATTATCAATTGCCTTTATAAGACCTATACATCCTACCTGAAACAAATCATCTACGTTTTCGCCTCTGTTATTAAAACGTTTTATGACGCTTAAAACCAATCTTAAATTTCCGTGAATAAACTTTTCACGGGCAAAGTTATCACCGCTTTTTACTTTTAGCAGTAATTCCTCCTTTTCCTGTTTGGACAGAATGGGCAGCTTTGATGTATTAACTCCGCATATTTCAACCTTGTTAGTCATACCTTTTCCTCCTTATTTAAGCTGTACGAACATATTGAATTGTACAGCTATGTAAGAAGTTTTGGTATATATCAGCAAAATTTTGCTATTTCTTTTTTTAGTCTGCTGATTATGCGCTTTTCAAGTCTTGAAATATAGGATTGAGAAATTCCGAGTAAGTCGGCGACCTCTTTTTGTGTTTTTGTTTTTCTGTTACCGAGCCCAAAGCGCATCTCCATGATCTGACGCTCACGGACATTTAGTTTTTTGAGAGCGTCAAGAAGTAAAGATTTATCAACCTCACTTTCGATATTTTTGCAGATGACATCATTCTCCGTGCCAAGTATGTCGGATAACAAAAGCTCATTACCATCCCAGTCGATATTTAAAGGTTCATCAATTGAGATTTCGCTCTTCATATTAGAGTTTTTGCGCAGATACATGAGGATTTCGTTTTCAATACAACGTGAGGCATAGGTTGCAAGTTTTATGTTTTTTGACGGATTAAACGTATTAATCGCTTTTATAAGTCCGATAGTGCCTATTGAAATTAAGTCCTCTATGTATATACCGGTGTTTTCAAACTTACGTGCAATATAAACTACAAGACGAAGATTATGTTCTATGAGCATAGATTTTACGCTCATATCACCATTACCAAGTCTTATCAATAGTTCATTTTCTTCGTCTTTATCGAGTGTAGGAGGTAAAGTGTCACTTCCGCCTACATAGAATACGGACTCATCATCAAGGTGTGTGGCGAATAAAAATTTTCGGCTTAATTTTGTTAATAAATTCATTTTAATTTACTCCTTCTATATATTCTGAACCAATCAGCGCATGGTATGTGCCTTTTGGTGAAATATTTCCATTAACTATTCCGACAGGGATATTCTGAAAAACTTTTTCTTGTATAACAGTGCAATCAGGGCGAAAAATTAGAAGTGTCTTACCCTTACTTCCAATAGTGGAAAAAGGTATGAGCGATAGATTAAAATCCTGCATATGCTCATAAAGTTCTTCATAGCTTTCGGTATGAAAAAGCTCTTTTACACAATTCCATTCTATTATGATTACACTTTGCTCGTTGTGCTTTAGCAAATTACCGCTGTCAAAAAGTGCAGAGGTTGTTATTTCATTGTCATTTTGATTTATAGAAACGGTGTATATCCTGTTTTTGTGTTTTATAAGCTTTGCGGCAAATAAAACAACAGGATATGTACATAAAAAAATCAAAAGGAAAACGCCGGGATTTAAATCTATATATGTAAAACCGTTTTTTATAAAGGCGTTATTACTGAAAATCCCACAGACTATGGGAAACATACCACCGTATATGTATGATATGATTATAAGTGTAACAGTGAATTTTACGGTATTACTGCGACTTTTACAGCATATAAAGGCAATTGCAATACTTAGTGCAAGTCTTAAAAGGCTTATAACAAAACTATCTGCTGAAGTACAGAATATTATAACGGACAAAACAGAACCAACTGATGCAGCTGTTATTTTTTTGTATGGCTTTATATGGATACTGCAAATTTTTCCGCTTAGTGTAATAAGAATATATTCCGATATAAAATTTACAAGAAAAAGACTGTCTGCATAAACGGTCACTTTCCTCACCTCGGAATTAATTATACTACATACAATCAGCGAAATTTGTCAAAACGGGTAAGCAAAATAAAAATATTTTTTTAATTTTTAGGAATAAATTTTTAAATATAGGGTATATAAGATTTTTGAAAAAAACTGTTGCGAAATTTTAATATTAGGTATATAATGTTTAACGTATGATATAATTTAATTGTAATATATTTACAATAACGAAAGGAAAAATTATGCTTGAAATAACTTCGGCTTCAAATGCTAGATATAAATATATAAAGTCATTATCAAGAAAAAAAGACAGAATGAAAAATAGGGAGTATACGGTTGAAGGCAAAAAATCAGTATCGGATGCAATAGCTTCGGATAAAGCCGTATCACTAATAGCAGTGTCGGAGGGCTTTTATGAAAGAGAAGATTTTTCATATCCGGAGAATGTACAGCTTTTAAAGGTGAGCGATTTCATTTTCGATAATCTGTGCGATACCGAGGCACCTCAGGGAATAATAGCTGTAATTAAAATGGATGATGATTCGGGCTTTTATCCGGATACGTCAAAAGCATATGTATACTGTGACGGGATAAATGATCCCGGAAATCTCGGTACCATTATCCGTACAGCTGATGCTGCGGGTTTTAGCGGAGTTATTTTGTCTGCCGGTACGGTAGATGTATACAATCCCAAGACTGTGCGCGCAAGCATGGGTTCGTTTTTCAATATCCCGATTATAGGCAATAAATGTGCAGAAGATTTAGCGGAATATAAAAAATGCGGCTTTACCCTGTACGGCGGTGCGCTGAATGAAAATACAATAGATTACAGAAGTGCAGATTTTAAAAAGCCTTCCATTATAATTGTAGGAAATGAAGCAAACGGCATTACCGAAGAGGTTTTAGAGCTTTGTGAAAGCGTTAAAATTCCTATACTTGGCAGTGCCGAATCACTGAATGCAGCAGTAGCGGCAGGAATACTTATGTATGAATTAGTAAGACAAAGGACTTGACAATTTACAAAAAATGTAGTATTGTTGTGATAATGTACACAAAAGAGGAAAGGTTTTTATGGAAAATATACTGTATTGGTTATGGTTGACAACAAAGACAAGGATTACACCTACAAAAATAACTCATTTACTGGAACGATATGAAAGTATACGTGATATTTATGAGGCAACTGAGTATAGTAGATTAAATGATTTTTCGCCATCACTTATTGCAGCTCTTAATGATAAGAGTCTTGATTATGCACGTGAGGTTTATAAGCGTACGGAAGAAGCAGGGGCAAGGGTTCTTGCTTTTGATGATAAGGATTATCCTGATATGCTCAGAAACATTATAGACCCTCCGTATGTTTTGTATGTAAAGGGGGAAAATCTCCCATGGGACAGATTGTTTACTATCGGAGTAGTTGGCACACGTAAATGTGATCCTTATGGAAGAATGGCAACAATGAACATCAGCCGTGATCTTGCTCGTATGGGCGTTACGGTAGTAAGTGGTATGGCAAGAGGTATAGACAGTATTGCCGCAGAAGCAGCATTAAGAGTAGGAGCAAAGACAATTGCGGTTCTTGGTAGTGGTATTGATGTTATATATCCGCCTGAAAACGATAAGCTCTATGATGCTATCACAAAGAACGGTGCGGTAGTGACTGAATATCCGCCCAAAACTCCGGCACTGCCTACTAATTTTCCGATACGTAACAGAATAATAGTTGGTCTTTCAAGAGGCGTTCTTGTAACACAGGCTCCCAAAAGAAGTGGTGCACTTATCAGTGCAAGATGTGCGCTTGAAAATAACAGGGATGTGTTTGCAGTACCTGGAGATATTTTTCAGATGCAGTATGAAGGCACGAATGAAATTATAAAAAGCTATGCGAAACCGATTACATGTGCAAATGATATTATAGTGGAATATCCGTACGAAACGGGACGCATGAAGCTTTTAAAAGGAGAAAATTCAAATGATAAATCCGACATGCAGAATACAGGAACGGAAAGCGTGTTACCTACTCCGGTATATTCAAATTCCATTCAGGTGTCTGTCGAGGATAAAAAATATGCAAATTTAAAGCCAAAAGAAAAAGAAATTATAAAGCTTTTAATCGAAAGCAATCTGCACACCGATGAAATTATCCGTAAGACCGGAATTCCGACCGGTGAACTTAATACAATTATGGTATTGCTTGAAATGAACGGAATGGTGAGGCGATTACCGGGAAATAACTATAAACTAAAATTGTAAACAGATGGAGGTAAACATGGCAGCAAAGAAATTACTTATAGTTGAGTCGCCTGCAAAGGCCGGTACAATAAAAAAATATCTGGGAAAGGATTATACAGTTGTCGCTTCGATGGGACATATTATTGATCTTCCGAAAAGTCAGCTGGGAGTAGATGTCGATAAGGACTTTGAAACAAAATACATTACCATAAGAGGTAAAGGTGAGCTTCTTACACAACTGAAAAAAGAGGCGTCAAAAGCTGATATTGTATATCTCGCAACTGACCCTGACCGTGAGGGTGAAGCAATCAGCTGGCATCTTGCAAATGCATTGAATATAAATCCCGACTCAAACTGTCGTGTCACATTTAATGAAATTACAAAGACTGCGGTTAAGGAAGCTATAAAGACCCCCAGACCTATAGATATGAACCTTGTAAATGCGCAGCAGGCAAGACGTGTTCTTGACAGAATTGTGGGTTACAAAATAAGTCCGATATTATGGGCAAAGGTTAAAAAGGGACTTAGTGCAGGAAGGGTGCAGTCTGTTGCAACAAGAATGATTTGCGAAAGGGAGGAAGAAATACAGAATTTTACTCCTGAGGAATACTGGTCAATAGAGGCACTTCTTACAGAACAGAAAAAGAGTAAGGACTTTGTTGCAAAGTATTACGGTGAAAACGGCGAAGAGAAAAAGCTGTGTGATGCCGCAGAAACACAAAAAATTGCAGAGGATATAGAGAAGAATAAATTTGTTGTTACAAATGTAAAAACGGGACAGACACGCCGTAAGCCGCAACCGCCGTTTACAACATCAACTCTGCAACAGGATGCTTCGGTAAGATTGAATTATCAGTCATCAAAAACAATGCAGATTGCGCAGACTCTTTATGAAGGTGTAAATCTCGGCGGTAAGATAGGAACAGTCGGTCTTATCACATACATGAGAACTGACTCGCTCCGAATTGCGGATGATGCACAAAGGGAAGCAATAGGTTTTCTTAGTGCTGAATATGGCAGAGAATATGTTTCACCAAGACAGTACCGTACAAAGAAGAATGCACAGGATGCACACGAAGCAATAAGACCTACTTCAATAAATATCAAACCGATTGATATAAAGGATAAGCTTACAAACGACCAGTACAAGCTATACAAGCTTATATGGGAAAGATTTTGTGCAAGCCAGATGTCGGATGCGGTATATGATACGGTTGGCGTAACGCTTAATGCAGGTACACATACCTTTAAAGCAAGCGGAAGCAGTGTAAGCTTTAAGGGATATACAGTTGTGTATGATGATACCAATACAAAAAAAGATGATAAAGCGAAGGTATTACTAAGCCTTAGCGCAAAGGATGAAGTAAAGCTTAAGGAATTAAATTCAAATCAGCACTTTACACAGCCGCCTGCAAGATACACTGATGCAACGCTTATTAAAGAGCTTGAGGAAAAGGGTATAGGACGTCCGTCAACATATGCTCCGACAATTACAACGATTGTTTCGAGGGGCTATGTTGTGCGCAGTAAGCGTCAGCTGGTGCCTACCGAGCTTGGTATGGTTACGACCGATATAATGAAAAACAGCTTCAAGGATATTGTAGACGTCGGCTTTACGGCTGATATGGAGCAGGAGCTTGACGATGTTGAAAGCGGTGACGTTAAATGGGTAAATGTTTTAAGAGAATTTTATCCGTCCTTTAAAAAAGATCTTGATGCGGCAGAGAAAAATGTCGAGAAAATCAAAATCAAGGATGAGGAATCGGACGTTATCTGTGACAAATGCGGACGAAAAATGGTATATAAACTGAGCAAGTACGGAAAATTCCTTGCTTGTCCCGGTTATCCCGAATGTCGTAATACACAGACCATCCGTGAAGGTACGGGCGCAGAATGTCCCAAGTGTGGCGGTGAAATACTTATAAGACGTTCAAAAAGAGGTAAGGTATATTATGGGTGTGAACGTTATCCTAAGTGTGATTTCATGGCATGGGATGAACCTGTGAAAAATGAAAAATGTCCCGAGTGCGGAAGTCTGCTTATGAAAAAGAACGGCAGAGGTAAAAAAATATACTGCTACAATGAAGCATGTAAATATGAAAGAAAAATTACCGGTAAGGAGAAATAAGTAAAACATGACAGTGAAGGTTATCGGTGCAGGACTTGCCGGATGTGAGGCTGCATGGCAGCTTGCGAAGGAAGGTATAAAGGTTGAACTTTATGAAATGAAACCGAAAAAATTCTCACCTGCACATTCAAACGAAAATTTTGCCGAGCTTGTGTGTTCAAACTCTCTCAAGGCAGACAAAATTGAAAATGCGTGCGGACTCCTGAAAGAGGAAATGCGATTTTTTGATTCGGTTATGATGGAAGCTGCCGATAAATGCCGTGTGCCGGCAGGCGGTGCACTGGCGGTTGATCGGGAAATGTTTTCTGCATGTATTACGGAAAAGATAAAAGCACATGGGCTTATTACGGTTGTAAATGAAGAAGTAGTAAAAATCAATCCTGATGAATATACAATAATTGCAACAGGACCGCTTACTTCAAGTTCGCTTTCACAGGCAATATCGGAGCTAACCGGTGACGATGAGTTGTATTTTTATGATGCGGCGGCACCTGTAATTACCGAGGAAAGTATAGATAAATCAAAGGTATTTAAGGCGGCAAGGTATGACAAGGGTACAGCGGATTATATAAATTGTCCGATGACAAAGGAAGAGTACGAAGCTTTCTATAATGAGCTCATAAATGCCGAGACTGCACAATTAAGGAGCTTTGAGGACAGAAAGGTTTTTGAAGGTTGTATGCCTGTTGAGGTTATGGCACAGCGTGGATTTGAAACGCTTGTATTCGGACCTTTAAAGCCGGTCGGACTTGTAAATCCTAAAACGGGAAAAGACGACGCATATGCAGTTGTACAGCTTCGTCAGGATAATATGAGTGCGACTCTTTATAACCTTGTCGGTTTTCAGACAAACCTTAAATGGGGAGAGCAGAAACGTGTATTTTCCATGATACCCGGACTTGAAAACGCAGATTTTGTCCGTTATGGTGTTATGCACAGAAATACATATATTAATTCTCCCAAGCTTATTAACGGTTTTTATCAGATGCGTAAGCATCCGAAAGTATTTTTTGCAGGACAGATAACAGGCGTAGAGGGTTATGTGGAAAGTGCGTCGAGCGGTATATGGGCAGGCTACAATATGGCAAAAATGCTTAAGGATGAAGAAATGTTAAGCCCTGACACTAAAACCTCAATTGGTTCATTGGCAGCATACGTTTCAAATCCGGCAGTGACAAAATTTCAGCCGATGAATTCCAATTTCGGTATTATTGACGGACTTGACGAACGTATCAGGAATAAGCAGGAAAGGTATAACAAAATTGCTTTAAGGGCGCTTGATGTACTGAAAAAGCAATTGAATAAATAAAAGGAGAAGGTTTATGGATAAGAAGAAAATAATAATCATTGTTGCAGCAGTGGTTGCTGTTATTGCTGTTGTATTTGGAATACTTGCAGCAGGCGGTATTATTACCGGTGGTAATGAGAAAACATCGTCAATAGTTGATAAGGTTGACAACGACAAAAAAGACAAAGGTGAAAAAGCCGAAAAGGACGATGTAAAAAAAGAAGAAAACAAAGAAGAGAAAAAGTCTGAAGAAAAAAAGGACGAAAAGACAGAGTCTTCTTCTGTAGCATCAACGGATAACAATCCGGTTCAGGAAAAGGTAAAACCGACATTTATGTATTTTGTATCCAAAAAAGACCCCAATTATGATGCGGCAATGCAGGCTGTTGAGTCACTGAAGAAGAGCTATGGCGACAGTGTTGTTTTTGATATAAGAGATGTGGATGAGGAACCGGATGTGAAGAAGAATTTTGCTTTGGTAGACGGTCAGACTCCTGCACTCATTATGCTTAATACAGAAAATAATATTTCAACATTTGAATTTAAGTGCAGTGATGAGTCAAAGCTCAGAGCAGACATTGAAAACGCTCTGAAATAACAGGAGAATATAAATGGCAGGTATTTTGTTATATATATACGTTCTGGTAACGGGATTTTTATATGCACAAGAGCTGTTTAGGGAAAAAGATATATATTATCGTGCCTGGATGGGCGGCTGTTTTGGAAACGTGCTGCTTATGTCAGGCATAATTCCTTTTGCGGCACTTTTCGGGTTTTCGATAACGGCACATATCATATTTGCGATAGCAGTGATTGTTCCGTATATTATAATAAGACTAAAAAGAAAGAATAAGCCTGAAATGGTTTGTAGCAGTGCAAATTCGGGTATGACAAATCGGATTTTCATATTTCTGATTTTGCCGATTTCTGTTTTAATATGGATACTGATGACAAATCATATTCTTGCACCATATCCGGGTGGCGGCGTAAGCTCAGGGCAGTCTACATACGGTGATTTGCATATGCACTTAAGCTTTATTACAAGCATTGCAGAGCAAGGTAAGTTTCCGCCTGATTACTGTCAGCTTGCGGGTGAAAAACTGAACTATCCGTTTCTGGTTGATATGCTTTCATCAAGCCTTTATCTTTTCGGTACACCGTTAAGATGGGCTACTCTTATACCAAACTATGTGCTGTCGATGCTTATTGTTTTGGGATTTTATATGCTGGCATACAGAATCACAAAGAAAAAATCGGTTGCAGTTCTTGCATGCGTGTTATTTTTCATTAACGGCGGATTTGGATTTGCATATTTCTTTGACGGAATGAGAAAAGATTTTTCGGGATTTTCACGGATATTCACTGAATATTATAAAACACCGACAAATTACCTTGATGGAAATATCCGTTGGGTAAACACAATATGCGATATGATAATTCCGCAAAGGGTGACAATGGCAGGCTGGAGCGTTTTATTGCCTGCAATAATGCTGTTACTTGATGCAATTGAAGAAAAAAAGAAATCTTTGTTTATAATTCTTGGTGTTCTTGCAGGGTGTATGCCGATGATTCATACACATTCATTTCTTGCACTGGGAATTATCAGCGCAGTGATGTTTTTCGCTTATTTTTCAAAGGATAAAACGTATATTACATCATGGGTTATTTATGGTGCAATTGCGATGTTAATGGCATTTCCGCAGCTTTTCGTGTGGACATTTACACAGACGAGCGGAAATGAAATGTTTGTAAGAGCGTCGTTTAACTGGATTAACGATACCGACACATATTTCTGGTTTTATCTGAAAAACTGGGGCATAATTGCAATTTTTGCAATACCTGCAATAATGCATGCTTCAAAAAATAATAAAAAGCTTGCATTAAGTGTACTGACGATTATGCTGATTGCTGAATTTATTATTTTTCAACCGAATGAATACGATAACAATAAGCTGATATTTGTCACATATATGATAGTGCTTATTCTTGTGTGTGATTATATGTATTTTCTGTATAGAAAGCTTGAGGGTGTAAGCGGAAGAAGCTTTTTTGCGACGGTTATAGTTTGTGCGGCGGTTTTATCGGGAATACTCACAATAGGCCGTGAATATGTTTCGGGGAAAGAATACCGCACCTTTGCCGATGACGATATTGAGTTTGCGGAGTACGTAAAGGATAATACAGCATCCGATGCAGTTTTTCTGACGGGTCAGGAGGTAACAAATCCAATAACCGTATTTGCAGGACGCACGATTTATCTCGGTTCAGCGTCGTATGTATATTTTCATGGCTTTACTAAAGAGAACAGTGTGCGGAGCGAAGAAGTAAAATCAGCGTATGAGGGAAGTGCCCGGACGATGAAAAACTTCTGCTCGGATAACGGCATTTCGTATATTTATGTAGGTGCGAGTGAGCGTATGGACTATAAAATTAACGAAGAAATGCTTGGAAGTTTTGAAAAAGTTTATACAAAAGGAAACAATTCTCTCTATAAAGTCAATTAAAATTGTAAAAACTGATAAATTTTAAAAAAAGAATTGAAAAAATAATTTTTGTATGTTATAATGTACTGTATGTAAAAATGTCAAAAGACATAAAGGAGGATAAATCACTATGGCAGTGAAAATGGAAGATGTAGAAAAGAATCTTGTAAAATTGACATTTGAGGTATCAAATGACGAATTCCAGAAAGCAATTAACGAAGTTTACAAGAAGAATGTAAAGAAGTTTAACATTCCCGGTTTCAGAAAGGGTCATGCACCCAAGGCTGTAATTGAGAAGTATTATACACAGGCAGTGTTCTATGATGATGCAATCAACATGGTACTTCCCGAAGCTTATGAAGCTGCACTTAAGGAAAGCGGAGTTGACGCTGTTGCAAGACCTGAAATTGATGTTGAAGAAATCAAAGCAGGTGAACCGGTTGTATTTACAGCGCTTGTAACAACAAAGCCTGAAGTAAAGCTTGGTGATTACAAAGGTATAGAGGTTGAAAAAGTTGACTATACTGTATCAGAGGAAGATGTTGACAACGACATTAAAGCAACTCAGATGAAGAATGCAAGACTTGTAAGCGTGGATGACCGTGCAGTTGCAAACGGTGATATTGCGGTTATTGACTTCGAGGGTAGCGTAGACGGTGTTCCTTTTGAAGGCGGTAAGGGCGAAGATTATGAGCTTGAAATCGGTTCAGGCACATTTATTCCCGGATTTGAAGAACAGCTTATCGGTGCAAATGTAAATGACCTTGTAGATGTTAATGTAACATTCCCTGAAGAATATCATGCAGAAAATCTTGCAGGTCAGCCCGCACTTTTCAAAGTAACAGTAAAGGAAATCAAGGTTCGTGAACTTCCCGAGCTTAACGATGATTTCGCTGATGAAGTAAGTGAATTTGCAACAATGGATGAATTCAAAAAGTCTGTAAGAGCAAGACTTGAAGAAGCCGCTGCAAACAGAGCACAGGCAGAAATTGAAAACGCTGTTGTTGAAAAGGCTATTGAAAACGCTGAATTTGAAGTACCCGACGCAATGGTTGAAGCACAGATAGACAATCTTGTAAGAGACTTCGCACAGAGACTTTCATACCAGGGTATGGACATGGATTCATACATGAAGTATACAAACTCAACAATTGATGTTATGAGAGCAAACTTCAAGGAACAGGCAATTAAGCAGGTTAACGGCTCACTTGTACTTGAAGCAATCAAGAATGCAGAAGGCATCGAAACAGGCGCTGAAGAGCTTGAACTTCACCTTGTTGATATGGCTAAGAAATATGGTATGGAGCTTGACAAGCTTAAGGAGCTTATCAGTGAAGCTGAAATGGAAAACCTTAAGAATGACCTTGCAATTCAGAAGACAATCACAATGCTTGCAAACAATGCAGTTGTTGTTGATAAGAAATAATAACATATTTTCACGTGAAAGGAACTGATAATTATGGCACTTGTACCTGTAGTAGTTGAACAGACTAACAGAGGCGAACGTTCATACGATATTTTTTCAAGACTGCTGGAGGACAGAATAATCTTTTTGTCGGATCAGGTGAATGATGCAACATCAAGCCTTGTTGTTGCGCAGATGCTTTATCTTGAAGCAAAAGACCCCGATAAAGATATTCAGCTCTATATTGATAGTCCCGGAGGTTCAATTTCATCCGGAATGGCTATTTATGATACTATGCAGTATATCAAGTGTGACGTTTCGACAATATGTATAGGTATGGCAGCCAGTATGGGAGCATTTTTGCTTGCGGCAGGTGCAAAAGGTAAGAGATTTGCACTTCCCAACAGTGAAATTATGATCCATCAGCCGCTTATAAGCGGAGGCTTGAGCGGTCAGACAACCGATATTAAAATTTATTCGGATCACCTGGTTGCTACAAAAGAAAAAATGAACAGAATTCTTTCCGAACTTTCCGGTCAGACATATGAAAAGGTCTGCGAAGATACGGAACGTGATAATTTTATGACTGCCGAACAGGCAAAAGCATATGGACTTATTGATGAAGTAATAACATCAAAGCCGTCCAAATAAAGTAATATCAGGGAATGTAATTTTTGCATTCCCTTAATTACATTTTATCAGATTGTTTTAAGGGGCATAATTATGGATGATATTAAAAAATTAAAGTGTTCATTCTGCGGAAAAACAGAGGATCAGGTTCCGAAGCTTCTTTCAGGACCCGGAGTGTTTATTTGCAGTGACTGTGTTAACACCTGCAATGCAATTTTAGAGGGTGAGTTTGAAAAAACAAAGCACAGCTATGGCGGTAACTCCGAGCTTCCGAAACCGAAGGAAATCAAGGAATTTCTTGATCAGTATGTAATCGGTCAGGAAAAGGCAAAGAAAATACTGTCCGTTGCCGTTTATAATCATTATAAACGAATTGAGCACGGTGCCGAGATTGACGAGGTCGAGCTTCAGAAGAGTAATATTCTGATGATAGGCCCTACAGGAAGCGGAAAAACTTTCCTTGTTCAGAATCTTGCAAGAATTCTGAATGTTCCGTTTGCAATTGCAGACGCAACATCACTTACAGAAGCCGGATATGTCGGTGAGGATGTTGAGAATATACTCTTAAAGCTTATTCAGGCGGCTGATTATGACATAGAAGCGGCTGAGCGGGGGATTATATATATAGACGAAATTGACAAAATTGCACGCAAGTCCGAAAATCCGTCCATCACACGTGATGTAAGCGGTGAAGGTGTTCAGCAGGCATTGTTGAAGGTGCTTGAGGGGACAGTTGCTTCTGTTCCTCCGCAGGGCGGCAGAAAGCATCCGCATCAGGAGCTTATCCAGATTGATACGACAAATATTTTGTTTATTTGCGGCGGAGCTTTTGACGGAATAGATAAGATAATTGACAATAGAATAGGCAAAAGAGGTTTGGGCTTTGGTGCGAAAATCGAAAGCAAAAACTCTTTAAATGTTGGTGAGCTTCTTGAAAAAATCATACCTCAGGATTTACTGAAATTTGGTCTGATTCCTGAATTTGTGGGCAGACTTCCTGTATTTGCAAAGCTTGACTTACTTGACAGAGAAACTCTTATCACCATTTTGACAGAACCGAAAAATGCGCTTATAAAGCAGTATAAAGCACTGATTGGACTGGATGATGTTGAGCTTGAGTTTGACAAGGATGCAATTGAAGCAATTGCCGATAAAGCTCTTGAGAGAAATACAGGTGCAAGAGGCTTGCGTTCAATAATTGAAGAAGCAATGTCGGATATAATGTTTGAAACTCCTTCCGATGATACGATAAAGAAGATTACAATTTCAAAAGAATGTATCACGGACGGAAGTGCACCGATAATTAAAAGAAAATCAAAAAAATCACTAAAGGAACAGCTTGCCATTGAGGCAAAAGCTACCGGCAGCGAAGGATAAAACAATTTGAAAGGTGAAAGGTAATGTTTGTATCAGAGAATTTAACTGTTAATGAAAAAAATCATCTTGTAATCGGCGAAAATGATACTGTAGAGCTTGCAAAAGAATACGGTACGCCGCTTTATGTAATGGATGAGGATTTAATAAGAAAAAATATGCGTGTTTATAAAAACGCAATGGATAAATATTACAGCGGTAACGGTTTGGTTCTTTATGCAAACAAAGCTTTCTGTACCTTATTCACGATGCGCCTTGCAAAAGAAGAAGGTCTCGGAATTGACGTTGTATCGGGCGGAGAATTATATACTGCAATAAAGGCAGAATTTCCTATGGATAAAGTCTATTTCCACGGCAATAATAAGACTGTGCAAGAGCTTAAGATGGCTGTTGAAAACGGAGTAGGGCATATAATTGTCGACAATATATATGAACTCGAAAAAATCAATGAAATAGCCAAAGAACATGGTATTATACAGAACATAATGTTTCGTATAAAGCCAGGAGTGGACGCTCATACGCACAGTTTCATTCAGACGGGACAGATTGACTCCAAATTCGGTGTTGCACTGGAAAACGGAGAAGCATTTGAAATATATCAGACAGCACACGGAATGTCGAATGTAAATCCTGACGGAATACATTGTCACATCGGGTCACAGATATTTGATATAGAACCGTTTGAAAAAGCAGCGGAAATTATGATGAATTTTGCCGCGGATTTAAAAGATAAGCTTGGACTTACAATTACAAAACTCAATCTCGGAGGCGGCTACGGAATAATGTATACAGAAAACGACGACCCTGTTCCGTACGATGAATATATTAAAAATGTTTCCGAAACAGTAAAGAAAACGGCAAAAGACAGAGGAATAGAATGTCCGTTTATATTGATGGAGCCGGGACGCTCAATAGTTGCATCAGCGGGAATTACACTATATACGGTTGGTGGAGTTAAGGATATTAAAAACGTAAGAAAGTATATCAGCGTAGACGGAGGCATGAGTGATAATCCTAGATACATCATGTACGAATCAGAATATACAGCTGTTATTGCAAATAACGCAAATGCTGATAAAACGGAAAAGGTAACTATTGCAGGAAAATGCTGCGAATCGGGAGATTTGCTGATAACCGATACCATGATGCCAAAGATTAATGTGGGCGATACGCTTGCAGTTCTTGCAACAGGCGCATATAACTATTCAATGTCATCAAACTACAACAGAATTCCAAGACCGGCAGTTGTTGCTGTATCAGGCGGAAATTCAAAGGTAGTGGTTAAAAGGGAAACGTATGAGGATATGATACAAAACGATATTTGATTTGTCGGGAATTTATCATAATTTCATGCTGTAAATGCTTACAATAATAACTGTATCAGTTAAGCTGTACAGTTATTATTTTTTTTTGCGAACACTTGACAAATTCAGATAAATAATATACAATATGAACAAATGAACAAATATTCATATAAGGAGGCACTATGGAAAAGAAATTCAATGTAACGGGCATGTCCTGCGCAGCCTGCAGTGCCCGTGTGGAAAAGAGTGTGTCTAAGCTTGATGGTGTTTGTGAAGTAAACGTGAATTTGTTAAAAAACACCATGAAGGTTGTTTATGATGAGAATTTACTCACATCATCAGATATAATATCTGCTGTTGAATCGGGTGGCTACGGTGCATATGAGGACGGACAGAAAGATAAAAAAACAGACGTAACCGAGAAAAACGAAAAGGAAGCAATGGGAGTAAAAAAGAGACTGATTATTTCGGTTGTGTTTTTGATTATACTTATGTATATTTCCATGGGACATATGTTCAATGCACCGTTTCTTGACGTTTTCGATGACCCTAAAAACGGAGTGGCTTTTGCATTTACGCAGTTTTTGCTGACGCTTCCCATAATTGTACTTAACAAAAAATACTATATCAATGGCTTTAAATCTCTGATAAAAGGTTCGCCGAATATGGATTCGCTTATTGCAATTGGCTCATCAGCGGCTGAGTTATACGGGATTTATACAATTTATGCGATGGCGTATTCAGCCGGACATAGTGATTTTGAAAGTGTACATGCGCACATGATGAATTTGTATTTTGAAGGTGCGGCAATGATAGTTACGCTGATAACCGTAGGTAAATACCTTGAAGCACGTGCGAAAGGAAAAACATCTGCGGCAATAGAAAAGCTTATTGATTTAACTCCCAAAACTGCTGTTATAATACGTGACGGTGTGGAAAAGACAGTTGCAGTTGACAGTATAGTTTCAGGTGATATAGCTGTTGTACGTGCAGGTCAGGCAATCTGCGCAGATGGTGTTATAGTAGAGGGCGGCGGCTCAGTTGATGAATCGGCGATAACAGGTGAAAGTATTCCGGTTGATAAATCTGTCGGTGATGAAGTGATAGGTGCTACGATAAATACAAGCGGTTACTTTAAATTCAAAGTAACAAAAACGGGCGAGGAAACAACTCTTGCAAAAATTATACAGCTTGTAGAAGAAGCATCTGCATCAAAGGCGCCTATAGCAAAACTCGCAGATAAGGTGAGCGGAATTTTTGTTCCGATTGTAATTGCGATTGCTATAATAACGCTTATTGCATGGCTTATTGCGGGATACAGTATTGATTTTGCTCTGTCTATGGCGATTTCTGTTCTGGTTATATCTTGTCCGTGTGCATTGGGACTTGCTACGCCGACTGCCATAATGGTAGGTACGGGTCGTGGTGCGCAGCTTGGCATACTTATTAAATCAGCTGAAGCGCTTGAGATACTGCATACAGTGGACACGGTTGTTCTTGACAAAACAGGTACCATAACAGAGGGAAAACCGTCTGTTACAGATGTAATTCCGTTTAAAACAGATGAAGATAAGCTCATAAAGCTTGCTGCATCAATTGAACATATGTCAGAGCATCCGCTTTCCAAAGCGATTACTGAATACTCAGAAAATACAGAAATTTATGAAGTAACTGATTTTGAACAGATACAGGGCAGAGGCTTAAAGGGGAATGTAAACGGAAAAACAGTGCTTGCAGGCAATTATAAGCTTATGTGCGATTACGGCGTGGAATGTGCGGAAAATACAGTTGTTTCGCAAATGGGAAAAACGGCAATGTATTTTGCATATGACAATAAATTTATCGGTATAATTGCTGTTGCGGATAAAATAAAGGATTCAAGCATAGAAGCTGTAAGCAAAATGAAAAAGATGAATCTTGATGTGGTAATGCTTACGGGTGACAATAAGCTGACAGCAGAGGCTGTAAGAGTGCAGAGTGGCATTGATAATGTCATTGCTGAGGTTCTTCCCTCGGATAAGGAAATGCACATCAGACGGCTTAAAGAAAGCGGAAAAACTGTTGCAATGGTTGGTGACGGTATAAACGATGCGCCGGCACTTGCACGTTCCGATTCGGGGATTGCGATAGGAGCAGGGACGGATATTGCAATAGAAAGTGCCGATATCGTGCTTATGAAGAGTGACTTGAATGACGCAGTAAATGCTATAAAGCTAAGCCGTGCAACGATTAATAATATAAAAGGAAATCTGTTCTGGGCATTTTTCTATAATGTTTTGGGGATTCCTCTTGCGGCAGGCGTATTGTATACGGCTTTTGGTATAAAACTAAATCCGATGATTGCGGCGGCGGCAATGAGCTTTTCGTCGGTGTTTGTTGTGACAAATGCGTTAAGATTACGGCTTTTTAAGGCTGATAATATAAAGAATAACAGGGAAAGAAAGGTGAAGAAAATGACAAAAACAATCAAAATCAAAGGTATGATGTGTCCGCATTGCACAGGCAGAGTTCAGGATGCCTTAAATGCAATTGAAGGTGTAAGTGCAGAGGTAAATCTTGATGACGGCGGAAAGGCTGTTGTTACTTTTGCAGATAGCGTAAGCGAGGATGTACTCGTAAAAACTGTTACGGACGCAGGTTATGAAGTTATCGGTATTGAATAAACAAAAAATCGGGAGAAAATTTCTCCTGATTTTTTTGTTTATCCGAAAATTTACAGTTTACGTATAAATAAAAATGTGATATACTAATTAAAGTATATGCAATGAAAGGTTGAGCAAAAGTGAAAAGAAAAATTGCGTTAATTTTGTCTGTTATAATGTTATGTACTGCTAATCAGGCATTTGCAGACGTTTTAGGAACATTTTTAAACGGATGGACAACTGATATGGGAGCAGATACATATCTGCACGGAACTACATTTGTGTCTGAACAAAACGGAGTCGGCAATCAATCTGAATATTATGTGGAATATGTTCCTAATGAAAATGCTATCCCTGTTGTGATAAACGGTGATTCTTTGTGGGGAACAAGAACCATAACACAGGCAATGAGCTACATGTCATCGAATGGCTTACGACCGCTTATAGGAATAAATGCCGATTATTTTTCGTATAAAACGGGAATGCCTATGGGGACTTCGATTATGAATGGCGAAATAACCACTTCATTGCAGGGATATATAGACGCTGTCGGGTTTAGGAAAGACGGTACAGGATTTATAAGAGGTCTTAATTTAAAGACAACTGTATATCACGGTGAAAATTCTGCAAATATTGAGTGTATAAATAAATGGTATACAAAGGACTATACACCGATAGGGATAATAACGGATAAGTTCGGAAAAACAACTAAAACCACATCAGAATGTCTGTTTTTAGTGTGTAAGCCGACAGACGGAACTCTTTCAATCGGAAAAACACTTACTCTTGAGGTTGAAGATAAGTTTGAGTACAGCGGAGATGTGGCAATACCCGATGGGAGAATAATTCTTCTGATTAATAAAACAGGATATGAAACTGATTATAATTTTCTTAATAATATAACTGTCGGAGAGACTATAACAATCACGAACACTGCCCTTGATGACAGTGAAGGTATATGGGGAAGTGCGTATAATGCAATAGGTACATCTGCCGGAAGACTGCTAAAAAACGGTGAAGTAGGTTCAGGCTTTGAAGCGGGAGTTGCACCGAGAACGGCTGTAGGCATTAAGGAAGACGGAACGGTTATATTTTATGTTATTGACGGACGTCAGTCAGGACACAGCTATGGTGTACAAAATACAACTCTGGCAAAGCGTTTAAAAGAGCTTGGCTGTGTTGATGCACTGAATCTTGACGGCGGCGGTTCTACTGCAATGGCAGGCATTTTCCCGGGTAGCGATCGTGTATCGGTTGTAAACAGTCCTTCGGATGGAAGTCCGAGATCGTGTGCGAATTATTTGTTCTTGAAGGATAATCGCAAGCCAACAGGAATTCCGGGATATGTTGTTACGGACAATGTAAAAAATAAGAATTTCATGTCGGGTACAAGCACAAAATTCAGTATTGTTGAATTGTATGACAGTGCAAATTACAAGATGGACAGTATAGAAAAAATTAATATAGAGCTTGTTAACGAGGAAAACAGCGAGTCGTATATTGATGCTGATAATGTAATTCATTTTGAAGGTACAGGAAAGGCAATTGTAAATGTGAAGTCCGAAAAGGGCGTTATTTATAAAGAAACATATGAAGTTTATAATGAACCTGAGGATATGAAATTCTACAATCAGAATACATGGAAGGAAGTAAACGAAATATATTGTGCTCCGACAGAAGATTACAGTATTGACATTGCTGCCTCACCCCTTATAAACGGATTTGAAATTAATACTCAGGATAATTTATATGAATGGTCGGTTGTAGGAGATATTGGTACAGTAAATGAAAATGGCGTTTTTGTGCTGTCACATGGCAAAGACAAAGCAGGTAAGATAGTAGTCACAAAGGGGGATTTCAAAAAAGAAATCAACGTATATATCGAAGGCTATGACAGTGAAACAGAAACTTCATTTGCGGATATTTCGGGTCATTGGGCGCAGAACACAATACTGATAATGGCTGAAAACGGTATTTTAAACGGTTATGAAGAAAATTCAAAAAAATATTTTAAACCTGATGCTTTTATGACAAGAGCCGAATTTGCGAAAATGATATGTGCGTTCGCAGGCTATGATGCAGAGGATTATTCAAATCTGCCACTTTCATTTGCGGATAGTGATGAAATTCCACTCTGGGCGCATAATTATGTAAAAGCAATGAGTGAAAACAAAATAATGCAGGGTAAGGTGGATAATGGTAAATACTATTTTGAACCGTTTGCAAACATTACACGTGCAGAGGCTATGACGGTAATGGGTAGACTGCTTGAGGGTGTTGAAACATCAAGGCTTGAATTTGCAGATGCAAATGACATTCCCGAATGGGCGCATGAAAGTATGGGAAAGCTTCTTAGTGCAGGTATTATTCAGGGATACAACGATAATACAATTTTACCCAATAACAATATCAAACGTGCCGAAGCGGCTGTAATGCTTTATAAGACCGAAAGTTAAAAACACAAAAGCTGCAGTGTTACACTGCAGCTTTTGCGGTTTATAAAAGTCATATCAAAACCCCAACAAATTTATTATATCACAGTAAATATACCGTTGTAAAGAAAAAATTGCAAAAGACAGAAAATTTCTGCCTTTTAAATAAAAATAAATACCATTGTTTTCATAAATTGTCAATTGCAAAAGCCGTATTTATATGCTAAACTATAAGTGAAAAGAAGAAAGAGAGGTACAGTCCGATGAGAAAGTAAGCTTAGACTTTAAAACGGAAGATTTTAATAATATATCCTGAAATCCGAAAACGATTTGAACAAAAAAACACGGCGGTGTTACGCTTCATATAGATGTTATAAGAGGAAAGAAGGAATAAAGAAAAAATAAGGAAAAAGATAGTTCATAGTTCAAATCCAACCTAATAAAATCTTCGTTGAAAAGTCAGGAATTTCACCTTTTGCAGCAGATAAATACATATGAAACATTAAGTTGTTCTCGTTAGAGGAATTGGTTATCGGGTGTGTTTGGAAAAGATGTAGTGATGCGGCAGAAGGCAAACAAGGAAAGAGAGGTTAACCATATGATGTTAGATATCAAGACTGAACAGAAGTGACCCTTGGTTACGGGATTTAAAGTAATCAAGGGTCACTTCTGTTTTTGATGGTTTTACATTTATATGAATGTAAAGTAATGTTATATAGGTTATGTATGTTAAAATGTCAATACATTTAATCGAATGTATGGAGGTGGCATGAATGGCACAATACCCACGCTTGAAAAGCTTAAGGGAAGATAACGATTATACACAAACGGATATTGCAAAAATACTTTTTATCACACAACAGCAATACTCGCTCTACGAAAAAGGGTATCGTGAAATTCCAACATCTGCATTAATAACTCTGGCTGATTTGTATAACACATCGGTTGACTATATTCTTGGGAGAAGCGATTTAAAATAAGCGTTAAAAGTTCTGCTAAAATGAGCAGAGCTTTTTGTTTTAATGTAAGTATAACAAAATATAAATTTTTATCGTAACAAATATCAGAATTTTATCGAATTTGGGGAAAGAAGAATACATCTTGAAATATTGACAATAAAAATCGGATATGTTATAATTGTAATGTATAAATTTTAATAATTTTAAAATTTATTTTTTTGGCAAACCCGTCGAAAGGCGGGGACGCAAAGTCAGATGGCTAAGTGGAAATTTTTTTCATATGCTCGATCGATTGCACCTTTTTTTTGTTTTAGTGCAAGCGGCAAAAACACATAATATACTTGCACAAAACTAAAAGTCTATTCTAAAAATACTTTGGATTGACTTTTGCTGTTAAAAACAGAGGTTAATACTGAGTTTTAACGGAGAAAAAGCGTTTAAGTAAATATGTTTTACAAAAATAGGTTTCGTCACGTATAAGCGTGTCGTTCTTTTTGCTGTACTTAATCAACAAAAAGAAATATTCATTTACTTTAACGGAAATTGAAGCGTGAAGCTTTGAGGGGTTAACAATTATAAGGTGACAGGCGAGCGATTACCCTACAGTTAAAATATTAATTATTTAAAACAGGG
>JAXJRQ010000066.1:0-5152 GCA_036310525.1 Clostridia bacterium | reverse complement strand
TAATCGCTCTGTTACGGTACAGCCATAAATTTTTGTCAATCATTTGTTCTACCATAGGTATCACTCCTTGTTTTTTGCATAGGTTTTTTGTTTTATTGTAGCTTTTGGAACAAATCATTTCATTGTTTCTTTTTGTTTTATTATTGTCTTTTTTTGCTATGCCATTGTTTTTATTGCAATAAACAATCAAGCGTAGTAAAATAAAACTCAACACAAATAATTATATTATCAATATCAATAAAAATCAACATCAGTTTAAAAATACAGGTGATTAAATGAATACGATTAAAAACGCAAAATTCATTAAAGAAAATGCAGATTTCGGTACAGTCGTTCCCGTTTTCATCAAGGCTATAAAGCCCGAAAAAGCAATCGGTAAGGCAACACTTTTCTGTTCTGCGCTCGGCTCTTATGAAGCATATATCAACGGAAAAAGAATCGGTGATTTTATTTTTGCACCGGGTTGGACAACCTATGGCAAACGCCTTCATGGGTATGGGACAACAGAAACGGTAACCTTCAAACATTGGAGGTTCGTGCATGGATGGACGAACTCGGTGTTCAAAAGAATTATGTTGCAAAAGACGGTTCTCAGCTGATTCTGTTGTAATTATGCTGTAACAAATAAAAATCAAAATAAAAGCAAACAAGCCCGTTGACTCATTGTCAGTGGGCTTGTTTGCTTTTATTCGGTTATCATACATTCGGTAACTTTTCCGTCAGGCATAATTCTGACAGTTTTGATTTCCTGCGGTTTCCAGCTCATTGAGAATTTTGTGTTAAGAGCGGTGAAATCAACCGTAGCATCGGTTGCGGTGCCGTTTGTTTCAACAATACGCATGATGATACCGTTGCCGTTTTCTGCAGACTTGATTGAAGTGACAACAATATTTTCTTTATCAACGTCAAGTGCAGAATAAATCTGAGGTAGATTTCCGCCGTGGTGTGTTTCCTGATGTGTCTGAAGCGGATTGTTAAGAACTTCCGATGCTTTGAATAGTTCGGAATTGACCTTCTGAATATGAGGAACGATTTCATAGGTAAATTCCTGCTCGCCCTTATCAAGAAATTCCATTTCACCGTCACGCATATGCTGACCGAAGTGGTCAAGGTATGCACAGCTTCGTGCAATCATCATACGCAGATCATTACCGATTGAACAGAAACTGTATTTGCCTGTGTTCAGAAGTCCGAGACCCTTACCAGTTTCATCGCATATATCGCACCATGCGTGTGAAGGCTCTTCCTGACCGTTTGCATCCTTTTCAATAAAGCCATAAGGCATGGAATATGTGACGGTTGAATTGTTTACATCCGCTTTGAACGAAAGCTTGACGGATTTATACTGCTCATCAAGATCAAGAACTGTTCTGACTGTAAGCTTATCGCTATCGTCATAAAGCGAGTAGTATCTTGTCAGTACGGAATTGCCGTATTTTACAACGGATTTGACGGTTACCCTGACAGGACCGTTTTCAACAATCTCAAGAGTACCTTCGCCAAACTGACCTATATCAATATTATAATCAAAAACTCTGTGTCCCCATGTATCGTTGGCAAAATCGTCGCAAACAACTGCTCTGCCAAGCAGACCTTCGGCAAATTCGGTGTTGCTTTCTTTTAATATACAAGAAGAAACTGCACCTGTTTCTTTATCAAAAACAAATCTGACCTTACTGTTTTCAAGGCTGTTTTCTGTTGCAGTAAGATGTGACTCGAAGGATTTTTCATCGTTGTTTTCTTTGTGATAAAGATAATATACAGCGTAACCGTAAGCAGGAACATCTGCTTCAAAAATGCACTTGTAAAGATGCTCACCGTCGGTATATGAAGCACGCACAAGCTGGAACGGGACTTCATTACCCTTTGAATCAAGAACCTTTGAAATGTACTGCGAACCGAACTGCGCAATAGATTTAACAGCAAAAGAATGAGGGTTAAACACAACCATTGGTGAGCCTTCGCCCTCTTTATACCACATTCTGCCTCTCATTTCAGAATCGTCAGCGTCAAGAAAATCGGTAGTCTTGATTCTCCAAGTTATACGCTGTGCAGCAAAGGTGTTTACATCAAGAGCTGTTTCACGAGCGTAACCGTAAGAATTTTCTGCATCAAAATATGCTTCTTTTACTGAACAGCCAGCAAGGATATCGTGGAACTGATTGAACATAACCCGTTCCCATGCGGCTTCAATCTGCTTGTTATGCAAAGCAGAACCCGTCATTATATTAGCAAGAACATCCAGTTTTTCAGCCGTTACAAGCTCTGTTTCTGCCCTGCGGTTGATGTTTTTAATTCTGCTGTTTGCGCTGTAGCAACCGCTTGCGTGGTGCTGCAAATCCTCGTTTACAAGCGGCATTTCAGTGCCCTGTGCTTCTTCAAAATAAGTATCGGGGGTGGAATATTTGAAATCACCGTTACAGATAAGCTTTTCAGCGTTTTTAAGGTGCTCCTTTGAAGGTCCGCCACCGTGATTACCGACACCGAAAAGCACCATCATCGGCTGATTTTTGTTGTAATAGTGGTCAACAAGGCGCTGCTCGTGAACATCTCCGCCGTATCCGTCAGGAACACGGAAAGCATTGATAACACTTCCGTCAGGGCTTTGCCAATAATGCAGATCATCAAACGGAAGATTAGGTTTTTCTGTACGGTTGTCAGGTCGCTGATAAATGTAATTGTCTATTCCTGATTTTTTCAGCAGCTGAGGCAACATACCGTTATGTCCGAATGAGTCAACATTGTATCCCGTTTTTACGATGAATCCGAAATTCTCTTTGAAAAACTTTTGTGAATAGAGCATGTGACGGCAGAATGCCTCACCCGACGGAATGTTGCAATCGGGTTGCACCCACATACCGCCAACAATTGCCCATCTGCCTTCTTTTACTCTTTGCTTTATTTCTTTGAACATTTCAGGCTCGTTGAGTTTTATCCATTTATAGTAGCTTGCACATGCACTTGTGAATGTGTAATCGGGAAATTCGTTCATTCTGTCAAGTGCGGAGCGAAAAGTGGATTTAACAAGCGACAGTCCTTCAGGGACACGCCATTGCCAGACGGGGTCAAGGTGAGCGTTTGCAATGAGGTGGAACTTTTTCTTCATCTTTCAATCTCCTTTTTATGAATTCATTTTTATTTTGAGAAAAAATGTTTTTCAAGAGATGCACACAGATAGTGATAAACAGGCAAGTGATATTCCTGCACTTCATAAGTTTCGCAGCTCGGAACATTTATTGTAACATCGCACAGCTCCATCAATTTGCTTGGCTTTTCACCTGTCAAAGCAACGGTCTTTACGCCAAGTGATTTTGCAACGGTCAGGGCATTGATTATATTTGCAGAATTCCCTGAAGTTGAAATACCTATAACAAGATCATTTTTGCATGCGTATCCATATACAAGCTGTGCATACATCATCTCAGGATCTGCATCATTAACATAAGCGGAGAGCACGGATATCTGGCTTGGTAAAGATATTGCCGGTAAAGCTCCTTGCAAACCTTTGCGGAGTTCTTCCGGTATGCGTTCATCGGAAACAGGTCGCTTCAAATGAAAACCTTTCATGAGTTCGCCTACAATATGTTCACAATCTGCCGCACTGCCCCCGTTGCCGCATATAAGTATCTTTCCGCCTTGTTCGTATGTTTTTATCATAAGTTCAAGAGTATTTTTAATTTTACTCTCGCAGGACTTAAGAGCAGGATAGCGTACCATTAGCTTTTCCATTCATATTTCTCCTTTTATTCCGCAAACCGCTACACACAAAGCAGCAACATCTCCAAGTGATTCACCAAGCTCTGCAGGAACTATTTTGCAAACATTGCGCGATTGAGGAAGAGTTTCTTTTGCAATAACCTTTTCCATTTCTGCTCGTAATAATTCTTCGCTGCGTTGAAATATGCTTCCAAGAATTATCTTTTCGGGGTTGAGTATATCAATCAGCACTGAAAGACCTCGACCTAACATATGTGCACACTGCTTGTATACTTCCAATGCACTTTCATCGCCTAATATAGCGATATCAGCGATAGATTTGGCTGTTATTTCATCACCCGAAAAACTTACAGGATGGCCCATTTGTTGGTTTTCTTTTGCAATGGTTTTTCCTATTTGAGCTATACCGCCGCCGGAACAGAATCCTTCAAATGAACCTGCTTTTCCGTAACCGACCGGTCCATAATCAGAAAGCCTTATATGACCTACTTCGCCTGCCATATCACAAGCACCGGTGTACAGTTTGCCATTCAAGATGAGTCCCGCACCAAGACCCGTGCCAAAAGTAAGAAATATCATATTCTGTGTCCCTCTTCCTGCTCCGAATTTCCATTCTGCAAGACTGCATGCATCTGCATCATTTCTTAAAAAGACAGGAACATTGAATTCGTTTTTTAGCACATCTACTATTTTAATATTATCCCATCCGGGAAGATTAGGCGGTGATTTTATTATTCCGTTTTTAGAGTCCAACGGGCCTCCGCAACTTATACCTATAGCATCACATTTGCCCATTGTTTTTGCAATTTTGATTATCTTATCAATAGTGTTTTTGCAATCCTTTGTTGGGACTTTTTCCTTTTGTATAACTTCACCCGCATCATTGCCCGAAACCACTGCGCATTTGGTTCCGCCAATGTCGATACCAATAAATTTAATAACTGACACCTCCTGTCTAATACGTTCCATTGATTATGATTTTATTATACTTTGCATGTCAGAATCCTGCATTGTCTTTTTTTGCCTTTGTATTGATTTTTATTATCAGACAAGTTAAAATAGAGCAAAAGGAAGTGGGCTTATGCAGAAATATACAAAGAGCAGATTTATAGAAAACGGCTACCTCAGTGCAACCAAAAAGCAAGAAAACACTTTTATAGAAACGCATTTTCACGATTTTTATGAGCTGGAGTTTATTGTTTCGGGCAACGGTACATATACGGTTGACGGAACCGAATATGAAATAGAACCGGGCAATTTGTTTTTCTTGACTCCGCTTGACTTTCACTATGTGGATATCAAGAATGCCGAACTTTATAATGTTATGTTCTCGGGCGATATCTGCAATCAGACTTTTCTGCAGAGCCTCACAAAAAACTCTCCGGTGTTTCTGAAAGTAAGCGGAGAAACCAAACTTTGCTTTGAAGTTTTGCTT
>JAXJRQ010000065.1:0-3381 GCA_036310525.1 Clostridia bacterium | reverse complement strand
GTTACATACGAAAGAAAGCAATAAAAAAATGCACAAAGTGCATTTTTTTATTGCTCGTATTTTTTCATTATTTCAAGTATTTCTTCTGCAAATTCCATTGGGGTTTTACCTGATGTAATGTGTATTTTTTCATCACAGTTTGCGTAAAAAGGTGCTCTTTTATCAAAGCGTTTTCTTACATCCTCAATGCTCTGATTCTGCAAAAGCGGACGTGTTGCCGCCGCCTTAGCGAGTCTTTCCTCAATCACTTCAAAATCAGGCGAAAGATTTATTATTATTCCGCTCATCCTCAGAATTTCTATATTTTCCTTATCAAGCACAGCACCGCCACCGGTTGCGATTATTACATTAATCTCCGAAGCGGCTTTTTTCACTGCCTCCTTCTCGGCAGCTCTAAAATACTTTTCACCATGCAGTGCAAAGATTTCATTAGTGCTCATCCCCTCTGCCGTCTCAACCATATCGTCGGTATCAAGACGTTTTCTTCCCGTAAGTTTGCAAAGAGCCTTGGATATTTCCGTCTTCCCTGTAGCCATAAATCCGGTAAGAACTATATTCATCTTCCAAACACCTCTTTTTTTATTCTTTCACCCATGTCGGACGGAAGCTTTTTATCCATGAACAGTTCATATGCAAGCGTCCCCTGATTAATAAGCATATCAAGTCCGTTTAAGGTTTTTGCACCTCTTTTACGTGCTTCACCAAGAAAACGTGTTTCTTCGGGATTATAAATCATGTCTACAACCGCCGTTTTTTCATTTATGAAATCAAGATTATCCACTCCGTCAATCGCATCAACAGGCAACGCATCAAGCTGCGGCGCCATTCCCGCCGAAGTCGTGTTTATTACTATATCATATTCACCGCTAAATTCAGTATTTAGTGAAAAACCCATCTGCTCTTCAATTTTTTCTTTCAGCAAAACGACCTTTTCCTTTGTTCGATTAAGTACAGTAACGCTTTTGGGGTTTTCCTGAATAATTCGCATTAAAACAGGCTTTACCACACCGCCTGCTCCAAGCATTAGTATTTTTTTACCGCTTATTTCAATACCTGCATTTTTAAGTGCAAGGTAAAAACCTTCTGCATCGGTATTATATCCGCACAGCTTACCGTCACGGTTAACCACGGTATTAACAGAGCCTAACAGCTTTGCCTGAGGCGATATTTCATCAAGATATTCCATAATATGAAGTTTATGAGGAATTGTGGCATTAATTCCCCGTATGTTCATTGCACGCACGCCCTTTAGCATATCCTCAAGCACTTCCGGCGTCACATGCCATGCACAATATACACAGTTATCTCCTTCCTCTTCTGCAATGAAATTATGCAGTGCAGGTGAAAATGTATGTTCAATCGGATCTCCGATTAATCCTAATTGTATTGTTTTTCCATCTATTTTCATTTGTTTTTCTCCTTATGTCAGATGTCTAACTTATTATAGCACACATTTATTAAAATGAAAAGTATTTTTTATCCGTTCTTCAGAACCGCCGCAATTGCGCATGCAATCTGCTTTGCGCCGAGCTTTGCCTCTTCAAGTGAATTGCCGTTACTGCCCACTTCAAGCAGAATACTTCCCTTTGTCATGTGCATATTAAACCGCTCACGCCGCAAATCTATCGGCCTCATAAGTCCCGGATACATTATATTTGCAGCATTTTGAATTTTTGCCGCAAACGACAGATTGCCCCTCCACTCAGGATGCGAAAGTCCCATGCTGTCCGTTCCGACAACAAGCATAACCTTTGCGGCTTCCACTCCGTCATTATTATACGCTACCCTTAATTTCGAGCCGTCAGCATATATAAAAGCGTCACGGTGCACATCTATAACCACCTTAATTGAAGGATTTGCCTGCAAATTTTTTTCTATTGTTTTTAAAGTGCGTGTGTATGCACTCTGATAAGACGGATAATCATGTACCGTTGTGTCATGAACTGTTTTTATGCCGTATTCCTCAAGAGTATTGCAGATTACACGTCCCACCTCAATCACATTTTTAGTATCATCTGTGGTGCGTTCTGTTTCACCACTCATTGCATCGCCGCTGTAGCATTCCGTAGTATGCGTATGTACAACAAGCACCTGCGCACCCGAATCATCAGTTTTAAACGGTAAATCTGCCGCACATAGCTCGTCGGTATTAACTGTATACGATGTGGCATTATTAAGTGAAATTCCCGTTGCTGTACGTATGGCATTACGGTCGGGCAATATTACGGGTGTCTCGGTCGGAGCAGGTGTTGCTGGTTCAGGCACTGTTTCAGGTTGAGCCGTCTCTTCAGGTATGGTTGTGTTTTGAGGATTGTAGTGAAGTCCCTTTGCCGCTATTGTTTCGGGCTTGTCCGCATCAAAGCCGATAATATCATTTATTATTTCCTTAAGCGGTTTTTCTTCTTTCTCTGACTCAGGCAGACCCTCACTTAAAACACCCTCATAAAATTCAGTCTGAGAAAAGGTTTCAACCGCCTCTGAATTACTTACACACACCGCGACTACTGCACCGATGATACACAGCGAAAGAACAGCAAGTGCAGTTATTATCTTTTTTCTTGTTATGAAAATAGTTGTAAATTTCATTGATTTTGTCCTCCTATTCATTGATACGCATAAAAAATTTGAAATATGTCAAAAAAACTTTCAAAAAATGCTTGCATTTTCCTTTTTAATGTGGTATAATTTTTGAGATTATGGGTGTTCCTCTGCTTTTTGGCCGGCACGAACATCTGAGAATATAAGGAGGATTTAATGATGAATAAACAGGAAATCATTAACGCTTTGACAAAAGACCAGATCAGAACAGACCTGCCTGAATTAAAGGTTGGTAACAACGTAAAGGTTTACCAGAAGATTATCGAAGGTTCACGTACAAGAACTCAGATGTTTGAAGGTACAATCATCAAGAAGCAGGGCGGCGGTATTGCTGAAACCTTCACTGTAAGACGTATTTCATACGGTGTAGGCGTTGAAAAGACCTGGCCTGTTAACTCACCTAATATCGAGAAAATCGAAGTAGTGAGAAACGGTAAGGTTAGACGTGCAAGACTATTCTATCTTCGTGACAGAGTGGGTAAGGCTGCCAAGGTTAAGGAAAGAATCTAACTTCCTTAATATACAAAGGGACATAATATATGTCCCTTTTTTAAACCAATAATTAATATATCTGCAAATTAAGATAGTGTAAATTAAGCTATGAAAACCGTCACCCTTGACAGCTTAGGAAAAACAATGCAAAAAGAAAGTGCCGACGGTGAGAAACTCAAGAACAAATTGAATTTTACCATCGGCAAAAACAGTGTAGCATTGTTTTACCACACTGTAAAGGGCAAGCAAAATCAAAGATTTTGTGACTGAATTTGCCTCAGGTTCAAAATC
>JAXJRQ010000064.1:0-3578 GCA_036310525.1 Clostridia bacterium | reverse complement strand
GCAATGTTTCGCCGTCAATAGCACCTGTAGCCTGAGCAATAGCATAGCCTTCTGCGTCAATAAAATATGTTGTCGGAAGCGAATATGCTCCGTAGGTTACAGCAGCGTCAGATTTTGTATCATAAAATACCGGGAATGTGTATTCTTTTTCCGCAATAAAATTCTTTGCACTCTCTAAGGTTTCACGTCCGGTAGTCATATTTACCATCAGGAAATTTATTGAATCACCCAGCTCGAGATATTTTTCGTGAAAGTCCGGCATTTCCATCTGACAAGGACCGCACCAGCTTGCCCAGAAATTGAGGACTATTGGCTTTCCTATAAAGTCATGCAGCTTAACTTCATTTCCGTCAGCATCATAAACTGTGAAATCCGGTGCTAATGTTTTTTGATTTTCTTCTGTTTCATTACTCTCTTGTTGCTCTACTGAAAGCTGATCGGGTGACTGTGACTGTCCAAGCTGAGAGTAAAGGATATACGCACCACCCAGCAGAACAACAAATGCAAGAATAAGTATTATTAGTGTTTTCTTATTTTTCATAGTTCCTCCTAACCAAGCAGATTCAAAAGCTGCCCAAGCGTTCCTATTGCCATCATAATACCGATTATAACAAGAAGGCTGCCGCTTATAAGGTTAATGATTTTATAATTTTTCTTAATCCAGTTAAACGCTGATTTAAGATAGTCAATCAACACCGCACTTAATATAAATGGTATACCAAGTCCCAATGAATAACTAAGCAGCATCAGCATTCCTTCTGCTATATGACCTTGCTGAGATGCCAGCATCAATGCAGAGCCTAAGAACGCTCCCACACAAGGAGTCCAGCCTACAGAAAATATAATTCCAAAAAGCATTGCAGAGAAAAATCCCATATTATCTGTTTTAACAGAACGCTGATTTCCTTTGAAGACATTCAGCTTAAATGCTCCAAGAAAATTCAGTCCGAAAATTATCACAATCAGTCCCGAAATGATATTTACTGCGGTCTGGTATTCACGAAGGAATCCTCCAACTGTTCCTGCCAATGCTCCAAGCATTACAAAAACAATGGTGAAACCTGTTACAAAACCGACAGCACCTTTCAATGTTTTTGCGGTTGTTCTTTCGCCTCCGCCTGCAAAATACGAAATGTATATGGGTAGCATCGGAAGTAAGCAAGGCGATATAAAGGTGATAATTCCTTCAAGAAATGATATTAAATACTGCATTATTTTTCACTCCTTTTATGTTCTTCAGCAAGATATTCTTCCGCCGAATGAACTGCCATTGCGCCATCCGAAACAGCGGTAACTACTTGACGAAGCTGTTTAGTTCTTATATCGCCGACAGCATATACACCGGGGATGCTTGTCTTTGTTGTTTCGTCTGCAATGATGTATCCGCTCTCATCCAAATCAAGTTGACTTCCGAGAAAATCAGTTGCAGGCTTTCTTCCCACACTTACAAATACACCGTCACAATCAATTATGCTTTCTTCTCCTGTTTTGACATTTTTAATCTTAACACCTGTTATTTTATCTTCATGCAAAAGCTCCGTAACCGTACTGTCCCATTTAAACTCCACATTTTCTGCATTCATTAAAGGCTCATGGTAAATCCTTGTTGCTTTTAGGGTATCTCTGCGATGAACAATAATAACCTTTTTTGCAATACGGCTCAGAAGAATTGCATCTGCAGCAGCAGTATTTCCTCCGCCAACCACAACAACTGTTTTGCCTCTGTAAAACATTCCGTCACAGGAGGCACAGTATGCAACGCCTCGTCCTATAAGTTCACTTTCTTTATCAACGCCAAGCTCTCTTGGGTTTGCCCCTGCAGCGAGTACAACTGTTTTTGATAAAAATGTTCCCTTTGCAGTTTCTATTTCTTTTGGATTTACCGTAAGATTAACTTTAATTACTTCGGCATTTTCACTTCTTGCACCAAAGCGTTCCGCCTGTTTTTTCATTTTATCAGCAAGCGAGAATCCGTCAATTCCATCCTCAAATCCGGGATAATTATCAATTTGATGCGTCAGCGCCATTTGTCCGCCTGCTGAAAATTTTTCAAGAACCAAAACATTAAATCCGGCTCTTGCAGCATAAAGTGCTGATGTATATCCGCCCGGACCTCCGCCAACTATTATCATATCGTAAACTATATCTTTATTCAAAGCTGCCATATTCACATCAGCTCCTTTCCTATGTTAGTTGTATTATATATTATAGTTTTTTTATTTTCTGTGATGTTATCACATAATTATAATTGTATTTTTTGCATATCTATGGTAAAATATAAATAAATAATTATACGGAGGTGTTTATCATGTGTGATAACAACAAATTTTATATCTGTGAGCATTGCGGAAATTTAATCGGTATGATTCACGATGCAGGAGTGCCTATGATGTGTTGCGGTCAGAAAATGACAAAGCTTGAACCGGGTACAGTTGAAGCGAGCCACGAAAAACATATTCCCGCAGTAAGTGTTGACAACAATACTGTAACCGTTACAATCGGTTCCGTTGAGCATCCTATGACAGAAGAACATCACATCGTTTGGGTATATCTCCAGACCGACAGAGGAGGTCAGCGTAAATGCCTTGAAATCGGAAAGTCTCCTGTTGTAACCTTTGCTCTTTCTGATGAAAAACCTGTTGCAGCTTATGCTTACTGTAATCTCCACGGCTTATGGAAAGCTGTTATCTAATTATACCATAATTTTATTTACAATACAATAGTTTGAGCCTCTGAGGAGTATTTTCTTGGAGGCTCATTTTATTCGTATATACCGTCGACTATATACTCCCAATTATCAAAAAAAATTTCTACAGACTGCGGCTAAAGATAATTTTCATAAGCAAAATTATTTTATCTGAGCAATATATACAAATCCATAAATAAAGACGTGAAAATTGTTGAAATAACAAATAAATTATGGTATAATTATTTTATAGGAACTTTATTCCATACTTTTTGTAGCTTGCAGGATTTTATTCTGCCTATTTCAGCTACATCCGCTTAATTACAACGATTCTTGTTAGTTTATAAGTAACATCGTATATTTGAATCGTTTAATCTTTTATTAAAAATCTTTAAAATGCAGAAGGAGACCGTGTAATGGATAAATTAACGGGTATTGAAGAATTTAACAGTAAAATTAAAAAAATTCTCATCTCAGAAGACGAGATTAGCGAAAAAGTTAAAGAAGCAGGCAAACAGATTGATGCTATTTATGACGGACGTCCTATATTGCTTGTAAGCATTTTAAAAGGTGCATTTGTTTTTATGGCTGACTTATGCCGTGCCGTAAGCGTACCGTGTGAAATCGGATTTATGTGTGCAAAGAGCTATTACAACGGTACTGTTTCTTCAGGCATTGTAAAGATTACAATGGATTTAGATCAGGATATAAGCCAATACCATGTGGTTATAGTTGAAGATATTATTGATACAGGACGTACATTAAATGATGTGGTAAAGCTTTTGAAGGAGCGTAACCCGATTTCACTTCACGTTGTAACTTTACTTGATAAACCGTCAAGAAGACTTGTTGATTTTAAAGCGGATATTTCATTGTTTACAATCCCCGATTT